>CAZMDX010000092.1:0-1852 GCA_964564805.1 uncultured Pseudoalteromonas sp.
GTTTAGCTTTTTAATATTTTGAGGATGAAGCCCTGAAAGTTCCAGGTTGCATTTATTTAAATTCAATTTAGTTGAGCAACATTTAGTCCACATAATCACAATGCCACCACCACCACATCATGACATTTATTCTATCGAAGATTTAGCGCAGCTAATTTTCGACTTGAAACAAGTGAACCCAGATGCACTAATTTCAGTTAAATTAGTGTCAGAGCCGGGGGTAGGTACTATCGCTTGTGGTGTTGCTAAAGCGTATGCCGACTTAATTACTATTTCGGGTTATGACGGCGGCACAGGTGCCAGTCCATTATCATCAGTTAAGTACGCAGGTAGCCCTTGGGAGTTAGGTCTTGCAGAAACTCAACAAGCCTTAGTGAGCAATGGTTTACGCCATAAAGTACGGGTGCAGACCGATGGAGGTTTAAAAACCGGTTTAGACGTTGTAAAAGGGGCTATTCTGGGTGCTGAGAGCTTCGGTTTTGGTACTGGGCCGATGGTTGCTTTAGGCTGTAAATATTTACGAATTTGTCACTTGAATAACTGCGCGACAGGTATCGCCACACAAGATAAGAACCTACGCGATAATTATTTTTCGGGTTTACCTAATATGGTGATGAACTACTTTAAGTTTGTCGCTCAAGAAGTGCGTGAAATTATGGCTTCAATGGGTGTTCGTAAATTAGACGACCTGATTGGGCGTACTGATTTACTAAAAATGTTAAACGGCGTAACAGCTAAACAAAATAAGTTAGATCTTAGCCCTATTTTAGCTAAGCCATTAGCCGGTGACCATACCAAGCTCTTTTGCAGCGAAGGCGCTAATGCACCCGCTGATAAGGGCGATTTAAATCAATTATTATTAGCAGATTTAACGTCCGCGGTGAAAAATAAGAGCGGTGGTATTTTTAATTATCCTATTCGTAATACTGATAGATCTGTTGGCGCTATTATCTCTGGTTTAATTGCCAAACATCACGGCAATAAAGGCATGAGTGAAGACCCCATTAAATTAAACTTTACCGGTACGGCTGGGCAAAGTTTTGGTGTCTGGAATGCGGGGGGGTTAGAAATGACTTTAGTGGGTGACGCCAACGATTATGTAGGTAAAGGAATGGCTGACGGTAAACTCGTTATTCATCCACCTAGAGGTGTTAGCTTTAAATCAAATGAGAGCGTGATAGCAGGTAACACCTGTCTGTATGGTGCAACTGGTGGTAAATTATTTGCTGCAGGCCTTGCAGGCGAACGCTTTGCAGTTCGTAACTCTGGTGCCATAGCGGTGGTTGAAGGCATAGGCGATAACGGTTGTGAATATATGACTGGTGGTATTGTGGCAGTACTTGGACGTACTGGTGTGAACTTTGGTGCAGGTATGACAGGTGGCTTTGCTTACATCTTGGATGAACAAAATGATATCGAGCAACGCGTAAACGGTGAATTAGTAGAGCTTATGTCTATCGAAGACAAAGTGATTTTAATGGAGCACTTGCGAGGTCTAATTAATCAGCATTATGAGGCAACCGGTAGCGAGCATGCCCACAAAATATTAAGCAACTTTGCCACATATTTACCAAAATTCAGGCTGGTTAAGCCAAAAACCAGTGACGTTAAAAATTTACTTGGTCACATAAGTCGGTCTACTGCCGAACTTCGTGTTCAAGTACAGTAAGGAGGTATCATGTCTAAAAATGTATACCAATTTGTTGATGTAGAGCGTATTGATCCACCTAAAAAACCCTCCATCCTCAGACGTGAAGAATTTGCTGAAATATATCAGCCAATGAGTGATACTCAAGTAGCAGGTCAAGCTGACCGTTGTCTTGATTGTGGTAACCCTTACTGTGAATGGAAA
>CAZMDX010000093.1:0-2618 GCA_964564805.1 uncultured Pseudoalteromonas sp.
TTAACTGCGGTTGCGCTGTATGCAGCGGGCGGAAAACCCGCTTTAACAAAAAATTTATTGAGTCAAAATGCGAGTGTGCGACGGTTATTGCAGCAGCTTAAATAGTTTCAAGCATGAAGCTGACAATAGCCCTTATTGTTCAACAAATATATCAATACCGCAAAATAAATAATGATGATTTTCGCGGTCTAGGTTTAATTGATACTTCAAATAAGTGAAAAATCTATGTTAGGACTTATCGCTTTAATAGTGATTTTCATCATCGGCTATATCACAGTGGGATATATTCGAACTCTGAAGCGGGAACAAAGGAATAAAGTGGGTGCAAAAGCCGGTTTTTTTGCTTTTATTATGACAATTATTCTGTTGACGATTACCGGAAAACTTTATCTTTTGGCAGCACTGGGAACAGGCTTAGCTGTATTTGCTAAGCGATTGTTTCCATTTCTACGCTATTTTCCTTTTATAAAGGGGCTTTATCAAAGAGCTAAAACTGCTTCAAACTCAGGTTCGTCTCATCATTCTAAGGTTGAAACCAGTTTACTGAGAATGACACTTGATCATGAAAGTGGTGAAGTAGATGGTGAATTACTGGCCACTGTTAGCGAAGGAAAATATTTGTCTGAATTTGGTCTTCCAGATTTAATCAATCTATATATTCTTGCTCAGAAGCAATATCCTGATTCGACTGAGGTGTTAGCTGCCTATCTTGATCGTAAATATGGTTCTGACTGGCGTGAAGCTGCCAATGCTGAAAATAGTGCTGAAGACAGTGGACAAAATTCTCGAACAAATGATAGCCGTGAGATGACGACTATTGAAGCTTATGCAGTGCTTGGCCTTAAGCATGACGCAACAGAGGAAGAGATTATTGCAGCTCACCGCAAATTAATGTTAAAGCTGCACCCAGATAGAGGAGGCAACAATTATCTGGCAGCAAAAATAAATCAAGCAAAAGACTTACTAGTGATCAACAAGAATAATTAAGTTTTTTGGGTCAGTGAGAATCTAAAAATTACGATAGACAACATTTTATAGTGTTAGAAAAAGTAACAATTCTATAAAAATTAAAAATTGGCAACGTTGAGACTGCAACAGACGTTGTAACAAGGTTTACTCCGCTCTTAAATACTCTGACAGGTTGAAGGTCAACTTGTCAGAGTTAACTAACGTGCGTTCTTATGAATTGAAAGTATATCTTCAATAACAGCGTAGCCTGTTTCCAATTGACCAGCTCCCGGTCCAATTAGTGTGACGCCCCCTAGTAATTCTGTTGAATAGGTAATCGCATTTGTCGCACCTTTTATTGATGCAAGCGAATGTTCTTGTGACACCATCTCAGGTTTAACTGATGCAATAAATCCGTTATCGGTCTTTTGAACAGAACCAATTAATTTCCAGTGTTTGCCGGCATTATCTGCATTAGAAATATTGTCATTTGTGATTTGGCTAATGCCTTTACGTTCTATATCATCAGGCGTGAGAGATAAGTCCATCAAAAGATTACCAAGGATAACGACTTTCGCTGCACCGTCATACATTTCAACGTCAACTGTAGGGGCAGCTTATGCATTACGAGGTGAAATTATATTATTCGCAACGACAAAAACGACAGTCGAAGTGTGCGTTTAACTCAAGGTGCTGTTTGCGATCAAAATGTTGTCATTTGGCCTACCGCTAGTTTAAGAAATGAACTTGACGATAACTGGGTTGAAGAAAGACACCGCCTCAACAAAGAGTTTTCAGAAGGACGACTAGGGTACTTGCATATTCGAGGTATGAATTGGTCAGTTTTTGAACGCTTCGAACGCGAACTTATAGCCGCAGGGTATGGTAGAGAAGGTATTGTTATAGATGTAAGATATAACGGCGGTGGTTGGACGACGGATTATTTAATGGCGGTATTGAACGTCAAACAACATTTTTATACTGTGCCTGGTGTTGCTGCAAAAGCTTAGAAAAAGGGCATCCTAGGTTTAAAAATACTTATCCGTTTTCTGAACGGTGACCACTGTCATCTTGGACTAAAACCTCTTCTGCTACCAGTAATGAGAACAGTTATTTCAATGTTGAAATGTTTATTATGCCTAAAAAGCACTTAAATTAGGAAAACTTGTTGGTTGCCCAACCTTTGGTACGGTTATTAGTAATGGCTCTTATTCTTTAGTTAATAGTTAACGCTTGCGTATGCCCTTTAGAGGCTGTTGTGTGAAAGAGTCAGGTGATAAAATGGAATTTGTCCCAGCCGAACCTGACATTAAAGTTTTTAATCCTCCTGCGCACAAAGCAAACAAAGTAGAGCCACAATTGGAAAGGTTGTTAAAGGAGTTGCTAAAGCAAATAAAGGCAAATTGATATAAGAAAATAAACATTAATTTACAGATTAAAAAATGAATAATTCCTTCTACTTATTTTTATTAGAAGGCCTTATTTAACATCTATCGACTAGACATATTCCTTAGAATCTTATGTGCACGGAAATAATGTATTTGTTCCACTCACTCAATGTTTTCCATTAAGTGATGGCAGTTGTTTAGTAAAAATGTTTATAAATGTATCATCTTGATGTGTAGCGAACTAAAAGGCTTATTGAGTCGTAGTTTTGTTTAGCTTTAATT
>CAZMDX010000094.1:0-10466 GCA_964564805.1 uncultured Pseudoalteromonas sp.
GAATGAACCTTCCTTCAACTGTTGTGGCTATCGTAGTATTTTTTGTTACGTTATTGTGATTCATTATTTTTCTGTTTGGGGATTAAATAAAGTATAAAGAGCGCTTAAAAAGAACTAAAGGCAACGTGAAATATATAAAGTACTGTCATAGTCCCTCTGCAAAGAAAAAAATGATCATTTAACACCACTTTTTACCACTTAATGGGAACTACCTTAATCGCCATTACTATTTTTATAATGGTCAAAAATCAAACATCAAAACATCTGATACCAAGAAATTTTAATATCAATTGAGGTTTATAAAAGTCCCAAAGGAGACATTTCAATAGCTCTTCTTTGCAGGTTTGATATAATTCCATCTGAGAAAAACAAACTATTTACTCGTGGTTCATGTAAAAGCCATAAATAAAACTTTAGGGAACAACGCCATGTACATGATAGTTAAGCACACACATTTGACCATAATTTCACTTACGTTTATCTTTTTCATTATCAATTTTGTGTTAACGATGAAAGGATCTGACAAGGTAAACAACAAAATATTGAAAATTGGCCCACACATTTTATACACCTTGTTTATTTTAACTTTTATTTACTTGGTTTCGGTCAATCCACTTAACCTGTACCCATTTGTGAACGGTTGGGCTTCATCAAAATTAGGTGGCTTTGTGCTTTATATTTTGTCTATCACTTTGGCACTAAAATGGGCTAAATCAAAATTATGGCGCATAGTAGGCTTTATTAGTGCAGTATTTTGGTTCGTTATGAGCGCACGACTTGCTTATGCTGATCATATAAAGTTAAAAGGTGTTGGCGAAGATGCCAATGCTTACCTTGAATTAGCGCAGTCTATGTTAGTGGCAATTTGTTAGATTATTTTAGATAGTCATAAGTGCTGTCTCAAAGATAATCTTTAATTTTTGAGTCTTAGTCATTTATACACAGAGTTCGAAGAGTCAGTGAACTATAAATAATGTGCGAATTGACGATTAGCACGTTATTAATAGTTGTATCGAAATCAGCCTAAGAGTCCAGATAATCTGAATGTGTATAAGCCAAAATTATAGTAGATTTAATATGAGGTCTACATTGTTTTACACAAGTATTATTGAGTTAAGGTTGAAACTTTTGTCCACAAAATTACGTAAATAAATTATATAAACCCATCTAAACCATTAAGGAATTTGTAATATGAAGTTGTCGAAAATTGGTGTTGTAGTTTTTGTTTTAAGTTTAACAAGTTGTGTGTCATGGGCGTTTGCTAAAAACACTTTTAACGATATGCCATCAGGTGAATATAAACTAGATTTAAGCCACGCATCTATTGTCTGGAAAGTATCTCATCTTGGTCTGTCTAATTATGTCGCAAGATTCACAGATTTTGACGCCGCTATCGATTTTAATCCGAAAAATATAGAAAAAAGCCAAATTACAGCCAGTATTAATCCCATGTCTATACAAACTGCCTATCCTAATGCTGCAAAAAAAGATTTTGATAGAATACTTGCGACTGAGAAAGGTTGGTTTAATTCTGAAGCATTCTCCACCATCAATTTTACTTCAACATCTATCGATATGAGAACCGAAAATACGGCTGTGATGCAAGGTAATTTAACTTTCTTAGGTGTTACTAAAGAAGTGTTTTTAGATGTTGAATTTAACGGGGCTATGACTAAGCAGCCATTCACCGGCAAACCTACAATGGGCTTCTCTGCGACAACTAGTATTAATCGTTCTGATTTTGGTATGAGCCAATACGTTCCCAGTATTGGTGACAATGTAGAGATTATGATAGAAGGCGAATTTGCTCATTCTGGCGATTAGTTAAATAGACAAGCAAAACATGACAATCTCGATACATCGATATCATAGCTTCAGTATTGTACTCCACTGGTGTATTGCGTTGGCTTTATTATTTATGTTTGCCAGTGGCCTTTATATGGTCAATGCAGATATTAGTAAAGCTGACCAGTACCGGCTTTTTCAAATACATAAGGCCTCTGGTGTAATAATATTGTGGGCTTTAATTCTCAGAATAGGAACAAGAGTTTTTACTCAAGCTCCTGCATTACCTGATAGTCTAAATCAACAGCAGGTGTTCAAAGCTAAGTTAGGGCACATATTTTTGTATGCTGCATTGGTGACTATGCCACTGTCTGGTTGGTTGATGGTGTCCGCTAGTCCCTTTGGTTTACCTACTTTTGTGTTTTTTGACTGGATCAAGTGGCCGCATATACCAGGTGTTGCCAGAAACAAAACCATAGAAGTTTTAGCTAACAATGTGCACTGGATTACTGCAACTATTCTCGCTACTTCGATCGTTGGCCATATTGGCGCGGTTGTATGGCACAAGAAAACTCATAATATAAATTTAATTAGCCGAATGTGGTGGAACAAAAAATGAAAAATATGTTTAACACGAAATTTTTTAGTAAAACGTTTTTGATGCCAATGCTGTTACCATTTTCGATTGTTATGTGTTTGTGTTTGGGTTCCTTAAACGCCCATGCACAACTTGAAAGCAATCATCAAACCGGTACTTTATCTTTTGCGGGTCAACACGCAGGAATGGATTTTGAGGGGAAGTTTGAGCGTTGGCAGGCCTCATTAATACTTCCACCTCAGAATAATCCTAATATTACCGCCACCTTTTATATGAACTCAGCAAAAACTGGGGATAGTATATACGATAGTACTTTACCTGAATTCGATTGGTTTGATGTTGAAAACCATGCGCTTGGCAAATTTGTGAGTACTGAGATTGTTACAACTGAAGGTGGTTATCAGGTATCAGGTGACTTAACTATCAAGGCCATAACCAAAACTGTGAGTTTCATTCTTAAAGACAATAAAGATAACTTGACTGCAAGTTTTGGCATCAACCGTTTAGATTATCACATTGGTTTAGAATCAGATCCCGATGCAGAATGGGTCGACAGAACAATTTCTATGTCTATGTTGATCGATAAGTAGAAAATGGATGTTTAAAAGCTTTAAGTTGTGGAATACGAGCTAGTAGCAAATGACAAATGACAAATGAAAAATTATAAAGAGTATAGTTATTGTGTTTTTGAGCTACTTTACGAATTCAATTAGCTTTAAATTTGTGTTTTATCAACAGTGAGCCTAACAAACTCACTTTTTTAACCAATTTTAATTCCGAACTGCCATATTTCTTCAAAAATCTTATAAATAAGACCAATAAATTCATGACCTTAGATTGTCTATTTGTTAAGACAATTCTATAGTGCGCTTATCGAAGTTTGAAAATGCAGATAAAGATATGAACACAGATAAACCACGCAAACATTCACAAAAAATTGTAGATGGTGCTGCTCAAGCACCCAGTCGCTCTATGTTAAGAGCTGTAGGTTTTGGCGACGAAGATTTCAAGAAATCACAGGTTGGCATTGCCTCTACATGGTCAATGGTGACGCCATGTAACATGCACATTAACACTTTGGCAGAAGAGGTAGGTAAAGGTGTTGATAGTGCAGGTGCTAAAAGCGTCATTTATAACACCATCACTATATCTGATGGTATTTCTATGGGCACTGAAGGCATGAAATATTCTTTAGTATCCCGAGAAGTTATTTGTGATTCTATTGAAGCTGTATCAGCTGGCATGGGACATGACGGCATTATCGCTATTGGCGGCTGCGACAAAAACATGCCAGGCTGTTTGATGGGGTTAGCCCGCTTGAATAGACCATCGATTTTTGTATACGGTGGCACCATTTTACCTGGTGAAAATCACACTGATATTGTGTCGGTATTCGAAGCAGTGGGAAGTTACGCTGCGGGCGACATTCCAATCACACAACTGGAACACATTGAAAAAACGGCTATTCCTGGCCCAGGTTCTTGCGGTGGCATGTATACTGCCAATACCTTAGCCTCGGCGATTGAGGCTCTGGGTATGAGCATGCCAAATAGTTCTGCTCAAAATGCGATTTCAGATAATAAAAAGCAAGACTGTATTGATGCAGGTAAAGCCATTGTTTACTTACTCGAACATGATATAAAACCTTCCGACATTATGACTAAAAAAGCATTTGAGAATGCGATCACCCTGATTATTACACTAGGTGGTTCTACCAACGCAGTACTACATTTAATTGCAATGGCTGACGCCATTGGAGTGGAAGTGACACTTGATGATTTTGTACGCATTGGCGAAAAAACTCCGGTGATTGCTGATTTACGTCCAAGTGGTCAATACTTGATGTCTGAATTAATTGAAATTGGTGGCATTCAACCATTGATGAAGCGTTTGTTAGATTCAGGTATGTTACATGGTGAATGTATGACAGTCACAGGTAAAACTATGGCTGAGAACTTAGCGGATGTAGACGATTACCCAGAAGGTCAGAACATTATTTTACCTTTTGATAAGCCGATTAAAAAAGACAGCCATTTGGTTATTTTGAATGGTAACTTAGCCCCTGAAGGTGCGGTTTCTAAGATTACTGGTAAAGAAGGACTACGTTTTACCGGCACAGCTAAAGTGTATGACTCAGAAGAGCAGGGTTTTGCCGCTATCATAGATGGTCAAGTCGTAGCCGGTGATGTGATTGTTATTCGTTATGAAGGCCCAAGAGGCGGACCAGGTATGCGTGAGATGTTAAGCCCCACTTCCGCTATCATGGGTAAAGGTCTAGGTAACGATGTTGCACTTATCACTGATGGTCGTTTTTCAGGAGGCAGCAGAGGTTTTGTCGTCGGTCATATCACACCTGAAGCATTCGAAGGTGGTGCAATCGCGTTGGTAGAAAATGGTGACAGCATTACAATTGACGCACAAAGCCGCCAAATGACCTTAAATATCAGTGATGAAGAAATGAACAGTAGAAGGCAGAGTTGGAAACAACCAGCACCGAAATATACCAGAGGACTTCTAGCAAAATACGCCAGAACAGTCAGCTCTGCTTCTACTGGAGCGGTAACAGATAAACCTTGAGCAACCTCAACAAGTGGTAACAACCATAATAAATGATGAGCTAATTGCGATGCTACCGAGATAATTTAGTAAAAATATTACCTTATTTATCTCACTTGTACATCGCATTAGTCTCATGGTTATTGTGAGCTATATTTTGAACTTCGATGGCATACCGACCGATTTTAAAGGCTATGTCATTAATCCGTTTCTGCCAAGACGTTGATTAATTTAATTGATTTAATCTAAATAAGTCATTGTCATTGTACTCAATTATTGACTACCCGTAATTCATCGTGCTCAGTGAGTAATCTTGCCTCTCTTTGTTTTAATTGGGTTAGATAACGTCTCAACGTTTTGCTTATTAAGGTATTTCGCTTAATTAAATCAAGCTGCGGCCAAGTGGCACGTTCACCATTGTGAATAAGTTCTTGGATGCTTTTTAAACTGGGGTTGGAAGCAATATGTTTAAGATTAGCAAACGTTGCGCTAGGCAGTATGTTGATATCACCAACATACTGTTGGTCGATGACAGATCGCACTTTGTGTATTGCTAACCTAGCAGCACGATGGCTAATAAGGTTTTCAAGTATATCAAAGGCATAGATACTGTTTACTTTGGCTACTTTTGCAGCATAGCGCCATGTTAATCCTACTAAGCCGGTAGTGTCTCTTTTATCACGGGCTAAGAAGGGAACCGCTATCAAATTGGTTTGACTAACAATACTATGATTCACACCGTATAAACGCGCTAAGCGTTCAAAGGGTAAGTCGGCCATAATGGAGCCGTCTGCAAAACGACGATTGGGAATATATGGAACAATATCACCTGCTCTATTTTTAGCTTTTAATTGAACGGGTTTAAATAATATTGGTATAGCTGTCGATGCCCGCACTGCTTGAGTAATGATAGCGTTAGGTGACGTTTTAGCGTTGAGTAAGCGTGAATGTTGGTGCAAATCAGCTGGAGACACTGTAATTGTCATATGACGACCAGTCTTTTTGAAAGCTTCTTCAAAAGTAGTTAAATCAAACAACTCAATTAAGGCATTTTCAAGGTTGCTACTGTCGAGCAGACTCTCATTACCAAAACCCTGCCATAGTCGCCATTTTTTAAATTTTTGTTGTATGTTCTTCGGTTGCATCACCTCTAATAGTTCTTCATCAGTGCGTGTGCCAACAAGCGCAGCAATGATTGCTCCTGCGCTGGCACCTGAGATTACTTTAGGCAGTAAATCATGTTCAACTAATGATTTAATTACGCCACAATGAAAAAATCCAAGACCAGCGCCACCGCTCAACATTAAACAACTGCGACCAAATGCTTGTGCTGTCTCTTCGAAAAATGATAGCTTTTCGTAAAAATCGATTTCATTTTCATCTGCTTGGTAAATAAAGTCCAAAGCCCCACACACTTCTTGAATAAATTCTTCAACTAGGCTTTTCGTCCCAATTTTAGCGTGTTGATTCAGTGCAGACGAAGCAATATTACCTAAGTTGCCGTGTAATCCCTCATGTAAAATATACATTAAACCTGCAGCGTCACCACTGACTCTGGCTTGTTTCATACGTTGTACACGTTTACGAATGAGTCGGTAGTCGTAGTCCTTACATGGGTCTTTGGCTTTCCATTCTTGGGCGCCAGACAATTCATCATAAGCTTTTGCGGTCTCTTGATATTCTTCATAAGAAATGGCACGAGTCATGATGTCTTGTAATTCAGAAAGTTTTTTATTTGCCATGCAAGTTTCTCAATTTACTAGTCTGACCAGATATAACAGTAAATAATTAGAAAATGCTACCCAAAATTTAAGATAGTTAGCTTAAGCTGCAATCGGATATTTAAAATATGGGATAACTAATTGTATTTGAAAAGAGTTTTGTATGGATAATTTTCAAGCTATGGTATTTTTAGTTTGACCATTCTAATTCCAATCGTTAGCTTATTGTGAGTTAGTATGGACATTCATACATACCACATAATAATATATTGACTAGGCGCAGCTGCTTTTTATGCAATTAATAGATCAACTCATCACTAATATTCCTCTGTTATCCATTCCTATCATTAGTGCAATGGTGGGATGGTCTACTAATTTTTTAGCCGTCAAAATGATGTTTTATCCCATTGAGTTTATAGGCATCAAACCTTTTTTAGGTTGGCAAGGTTTAATACCTGCTAAGCGTCGAGAAATGGCTGAAATTGAAGTTGAGCTAGTGCTGGGGAAATTGCTTAGTGTGAAAGAATTAGCCGACCGTATCGATCCTATTGAATTAACTAAAGCAATTGAAAGGCGTCTTAAGCAGACTATTCGGACTATTATTAATGATGTGATGAAGCAGTCTTCACCTCAATTATGGGCATCTTTGCCAGTGCATGGTAAAAACCTTGTTTATGCCAGAGTAGAAGCTGATATACCTAATGTTGTGACTAAGATGGTCAATGACTTTAAGTACAACATTGAAGAGATCATTGATATAAAAGAATTGGTTGTAGGTCAATTGGTTAACTCCCCCGAACTTATTAATGAAATTTTCTTAAAATCTGGTGAAAAAGAATTTCCTTTTATAGAAAAATCAGGCTTTTATTTTGGCTTTTTGTTTGGCATACCCACTATGGTTGTTTGGATGTTTTATCCTATTTGGTGGGTATTGCCCGTAGGTGGCTTAATAGTGGGTTACGCTACGAATTGGATCGCGTTAAAAATAATTTTTGAGCCCAAACATCCAATCAAGTTTATGGGTTTTACTATCCAAGGTATGTTTTTAAAGCGTCAGAAAGAGGTATCACGTGTGTATTCAGATATTATTGAGTCTAAATTGATGACTTCAAAAAATATTATGGAAATTGCGGTACATGGCTCTGGTTCTGGACAACTTTTAGAGCTGATTGAATTACATGTAAATGATGCAATTGAGCGATATGTCGCGATTGCTCAACCTTACTTTGCCCTAGGGGTCGGTTCAGATTCTTATTATCAAATGAAAGAGCTAGCCACGCAGCGTATTTTTAAAGACTCAGAAAAATATCTGGCTTATGCCTACGAATATACCAACAAAGCACTGAGAATTGCTGATGATCTGTGTGAACGTATGGAAGCTTTGTCGCCTGAAGAATTTGAAGGCGTTCTTCGTCCCGCTTACGAGGCTGATGAATGGAAATTGATCGTAACAGGTGCCTTGTTAGGAATGGGTGCTGGATTTATGCAACTATATCTAGTGTTTATGTAGTGCAGCATGATTATCCTTAAATTGAATTGGGTTAATCTAATTTTTGTTTTTTGACGTAATTAAAAGAATGAAATCTATAATATTTGTTTTACTAATTATGAAATGTTCAAGTGTATCAGCCCAATGGAAAATTGACTTTTCCGATGCCGAGGAAATCGCCTATTGGTATCGAATTAACGACAGTGTAATGGGAGGGTTATCCCAGTCCAATTTGCGGGTGGTTGACAACGTAGCTTATTTTGAAGGAGAACTTTCCTTAGAAAATAATGGAGGATTTGCCTCAGTGAGGCGTACTGGGCCAGTTTCATTAAAAAATAGCAAGTTACCCCTTTCTTTGGAGGTTAAAGGTGATGGACGAAGTTATCAACTGCGTCTGAGAACAAACCAAGGATTTGATGGTGTGGCTTATGTTGCTTCATTCTCTAGCAGCTCTGAACAATGGCAGACATTGAGCTTCCCTGAAAAAAGCTTCGTTGCCCAGTTTCGTGGGCGCGTTGTCAAAGATGCTCCGGCTCTGTTATTTTCTGACGTAGAACAAATTGGCTTTATGCTTGCTGACAAACAATCTGGTTCATTTCAATTAGCCATAAAAAATATTAGTCAATAAAATCGTTCAGCAACATGATATGAAAATCCTAGAATATTAACTAATTTTTTTCTAATAGATTAAAAATCCCTACAAGAGACAGTGTCAGCTTATGTTTAGGGGCAAGCAAAATGAGTGGCTTTTTGGCTTGATGTGACTCGCGCATTTTAACAGACTGACCAATGTACTCTGATAATACCGGAAATCCCTCAGCTATGAGTTCATTAATGATCTGTTTGGGTAGATTCGCGTTTGTCATATATTGATTTGCAATAATACCTTCTATTTCTAAACTTTCATTATGATCTTCTTTTATTTCTGTAATCTTTCGTTGCAGGCTATATAGCCCTTGCCGAGCAAAATCGTCGCAATCGATGGGTATTAAACATCGTTGTGCTGCGATGAGCGCTGACATGCTATAAAAATTTAGGGCTGGGGCTGTATCGATAAATATATGTTGGTAAGTATTTTTCAATGAATCTAATGCTTCACGCAGTTTATAAATTTTATGCCTACTGTCTAACTCACTTTCCAACTCAGTTAAACGTTCAGAGCCAGCAATAATATCGAGGTTTTCAACTTGCGTTGCACAACAAAAGTCGCTGGCAGGACGACGTTGCAGATGAAAGGTAATAGTTTGTTCAAATAAATCCGCTATGCTACTGTCCTTAGGTAGATCGGTGATATTCAGATAAGACGTACTGTTACATTGAGTATCAAGGTCAATGAGTAAGGTTCGATAACCTTGGCTCGCAGAAATAGCCGCAAGATTGACTGCCAAGCTTGACTTACCAACGCCTCCTTTTTTGTTGAACAACACTCTGATCATTTTCTACCCCCGGTTAATACTTTAGCCATGTCTTTTTTTATTAAAGAAGCAAAAGCTATATTTTCAAATACTTGCACTAGAGATAAACAGTATGTCAATCTATCCATCAGATTGACATGTTCCATCACCTTTTTGGTAATAATAAAATGAAAACGGCTCAACGTATATTGATAACTGCCCTTGATATCTTCAATCAACAAGGGGAAAACAACGTTAGCAGTGTTGAGATTGCAATGGAATTAGACATCAGTCCTGGCAATTTGTATTACCACTTTAAAGGTAAAGAAGTCATAGTTTTGGAATTATTTGAACTATACCAGGAACAATTGCGCACTATTCTTGATGCTCCAAATAATCAAGACGATACATCCCTTAGTATTGAAGATTTTTTTTATTATCTTTATCTCATTATTGATAAGAATCATTTATTTCGATTTTTATACCGCAACCCTACCGATTTGACCGATAAGTACCCTCGTGTAGCTAAGGGATTTGTTAAATTGATGGCTGCACAAGAACGCTGTGTAACTGAGCTTCTGGCGCACTTTGTGACCCAAAATACTATGACTGCTTCTGCGGGTCAGTGCCATCAAATGGTCGAGATCATTGGCTTAGTATTCAGCCAAGCGGCAAATTACTACGCTTTGAAAGGCTACGATATTAATGACGATGAATATTTATATAAAAGTTTATCAGCCATTTTATTTGCGTTATTACCACACATTAATATTGATTTGGATGAGTTACATCGTTTGCAAGAAGCGATAGTGAATCGTGAATTCTCCAATGAACAATAGTAAGCTACGGCATATTGTATCTCAGTTTAAAAGGAGAACGTTTTGAGTAAAAAACTAAAATTTCTTGATAAGACCTTTTGGATC
>CAZMDX010000095.1:0-6153 GCA_964564805.1 uncultured Pseudoalteromonas sp.
GGCCCATTATTTTTACCTGATTGACACTTCTAAGACCAGTTTTATATTCTTGATGTGTGCTTGATGTGATTTAATAGGGGTTCTTTTAGCCTAAAGGGCTTAAAACGGACACTAAATTAACCGTTGAATATTGTCAGTTTGTTAACTTTAACAAATTACATAACAGGATTTGATATGAGTTGGATTGAAAAAATACTACCACGCACTAAGTCGTTGACTAAAAGCAATGTGCCAGAGGGAATTTGGACTAAATGCAGTAAATGTGATGCTGTTCTTTACAAAACAGAATTAGAAAAACAGTTAGGTGTTTGCCCCAAGTGTGATCATCACATGCGTATTACAGCCCGTGCGCGTGTTAATCACTTCTTAGACCAAGGCGACAGAGTAGAGTTGGGTGCAGACTTAGAGCCTCAAGATTTACTCAAATTTAAAGACTCTAAAAAATACAAAGACAGATTAAGCAGCGCACAAAAAGCCACTAACGAGAAAGATGCTTTGGTGGTTATGCAGGGTAAATTAAACGGTATGCCTGTTGCAGTGGCGGCTTTTGAATTTGCCTTCATGGGCGGGTCGATGGCTTCGGTAGTTGGCGCAAGATTTGTCAAAGCAGTGGATGCTTGTTTAGAACATAATATGCCATTAATTTGTTTTTCAACTAGCGGTGGGGCGCGCATGCAAGAAGCGCTGCTATCTCTTATGCAGATGGCTAAAACTAGTGCAGCATTAGCGAAATTGAGTGAAAAAGGGTTACCGTACATATCCGTTTTGACTGATCCTACTATGGGTGGTGTGTCTGCAAGTTTAGCTATGTTGGGTGATGTTAACATAGCAGAGCCAAAAGCCTTGATCGGTTTTGCAGGCCCAAGAGTGATAGAACAAACTGTGCGTGAAACGTTGCCAGCAGGATTTCAACGTAGTGAATTTCTACTAGAAAAAGGCGCTATAGATATTATTGTTGATCGTCGCGAAATGCGTGATAAATTGTTTAGCATATTGTCAAAACTACATCATCAACATCACTAAATAATGTCTCTAATTTCAACATTTCAGACCTCTAATAAAGAGGTTTGGTCATTGGATCAATGGTTAGTCTATTTGGAACAAGTTCACCCTAGTGATATTGAATTGGGGTTAGAACGTGTGGATAAGGTGTTTCACAACTTGCAACTTGAGCTCGAACAACGAATCGTAATCACAGTTGCAGGTACAAACGGTAAAGGCACTACCTGTGCCTTGATCGAGCAAGCTGTCTTAATAGCAAATTGTTCAGTTGCGGTATTTAGTTCACCTCACCTGTTAGATTATCGTGAGCGAGTAAGAGTATCAGGACACATGTTGACACAGCAACAGCACTGCCAAGCGTTTTTGAAGGTTGAACAAGCGCGTGGTGACACTCCATTAACCTATTTCGAATTTGGCACCCTAGCGGCTTTACAGCTAATGGTAGATTCTGATGCAAAGTACCTGTTGTTAGAAGTTGGCTTAGGTGGGCGTCTGGATTCGGTTAATATCGTGTCGCCTTCTATAGCCGTAATAACCAGTATTGATTTAGACCATCAAGATTGGCTCGGTGATACCAAAGAGCTTATTGCTCTTGAAAAAGCGGGTATTTTTAGAGCTAATATTCCAGCCGTTATTGGTGAGCCACAACCTCCGATTACGTTGCTTAATGCTGCTTTAGATTATCAGGTTAAACCTGTGTGGCAAGGAAGTGATTTTCACTATCAAATAGATGATAAAGGGTTTCATTGGCAAGGAGTGAACAGTTGCTATGAGTTTTTGCCTATCCCCAATATCCCAGCCCAAAATGCATCAACAGCATTGCAAGTAATTGAAATATTGGGTTTACAATTAGATTATAAAAAAATGTCACAGGCGTTTAAGCAAACTAGTTTGCCTGGCAGACGACAGGTTGTTCAAAATAAACCTACAGTAATGTTAGATGTGGCACATAATCCCCACGCTACTAATTTGCTCGCTTTTGATATTAAAAATATGAAATATAAACGAGTTATTGCCGTTGTGGCGATGTTGGCAGATAAAGATATTATTGCAACACTTGCTCCTATGTTGTCAGTTGTAAGTATTTGGCATTGCGCTAGTTTGAACATTCCTAGGGGCGCAAAGTCAAGTACATTGGTTTCTACTGTATTAAGCTCACAGCAAAAAGTGTTAGAATATGATACTGTCGAAATCGCGTATAAATCTGCTCTAGAAAAAGCCAAACAAGATGACTTAGTGATTGTTTTTGGCTCTTTTTATACTGTTACCGATGTATTAAAAATAGGGTTGCTAACCCCTCAGGAAAAGGTGTAGTAAAGTGTCATCCGCATTACAAAACCGCTTGGTAGGAACAGCTATTGTTGTCGCTATTGCTGTGATTTTTTTACCTGACTTGTTAGACGGGAAACAAGAATCAGAAGTAAACTTATTTGTTGAATTGCCACAAAAGCCAGCTATGAAGGTGGTGAAGTCTCCTGCAACCTTTGATACAGGAAAAGTAAAAGAAGCGGCGACTCGTAAGGTCGAAATCATTTCTGAGCTGGCTATGGATGAAAGTCGAACCTCAAGTTCATCTCCTAAAGCAAAATTAGATAGCCAAACAGCAGATGTACAAGTCCAGGATGAATACCTTGAGAAAGAGTCTGCCCCAGAAATATCAGAACCCATCAAGGTAAAGACGAGCAGTTTAGAACAACAAACAATAGTTGAACTTGATACAGATAGATTATTAGCTAGTGCAGGCTGGGTGGTGCAATTGGGTAGCTTTCGCCATCAAAAAAATGTGCAAGAGTTATTAAAGGTTTTAGAAAAAGCGGGTTATCGTGCTTTTAGTCGGCCAGTAAAAACTAATTCAGGGATTTTAACCAAAGTGTTTGTTGGACCCGATTTACAAAAAAGCAATTTAGAAAATGCGCTTTCTCACCTTAAAGAGATAACTAATTTACAGGGCAGGGTGACACCTTTTACTGTTCAATAATTATTTTTTAAACGCTTATTCTTTGATATCTAGTGCCAGTGGCAGTTTTAAATTGTTCGAAATTTATCAGGATTTTCCCTAGGCCTTTTGATAGAATGCGCCCGATTTCAACTATGTGATGTTAAAAGGCTAAGTCATTTAACATCATGTCATACAAGCGGTAAAACGAATCTTATGAATTGGATTGACTACTCCATACTGGGTGTGATTTTACTTTCAGCCGTTATTAGTTTAATTCGAGGCTTTGTAAAAGAAGCTATTTCTTTGGCTATCTGGTTTAGTGCTTTTTTTATTGCCAGCCAATTCTATGCAGACCTTGCCACTTATTTAACCAAATTTGATGATTTGATGATCCGTAATGGTGTGGCGATTGCCATATTGTTTGTATCAACTCTAGTGATAGGAGGATTGGTCAATTATTTGATTTCCCAATTGGTCGAGTTTACGGGACTTACAGGTACAGATCGCGCACTAGGTTTAGTGTTTGGTGCATTGCGTGGCGTATTGATTGTCAGTGCGTTGTTGTTTTTTATAGATACATTTACTCCCTTGTCTGCATCAGTTTGGTGGGAGACGTCATTACTTATCTCAGAATTTAGTTTAGTCATTGAGTGGTTTTTTGAATATTTGCAAAATAACTCTAGTTTTATAAAGCCCGTTTAAAAAGGTAAATAGTATGTGTGGTATTGTCGGAATAGTGGGTAAAAGCCCGGTCAATCAAGCTTTGTACGATGCCTTGACCGTGCTCCAGCACAGAGGCCAAGATGCGGCTGGTATAGTCACTGTAAATGATGGAGTGATTCACCTAAGGAAAGACAATGGCTTGGTTAAAGATGTGTTTCATACACGTCATATGAAAAGGCTTACTGGGCAATTTGGTATTGGTCACGTACGTTATCCTACTGCTGGCAGTTCAAGTTCGGCAGAAGCGCAGCCTTTTTACGTTAACTCTCCATACGGTATTGCTTTCGCTCACAACGGTAACCTTACAAACGCACACGAGTTAAAAGATGAAGTAGCGAAGGTTGCCAGAAGGCACATCAATACTACTTCAGATTCAGAGTTATTGTTAAATATCATTGCACATGAATTACAAAGTTGTGAGGGTTTACACTTAACACCTGAAGAAGTATTCAAAGCTGTTTCTAAGGTACATGATAAAATTCGAGGTGCCTACGCAGTTGTAGCAGTCATTATTGGCAACGGTATGCTTGCATTTAGAGACCCATTTGGCATTCGTCCGTTATCTTTAGGTAAACGTAAAACTGTGTTTGGTGATGAATATATGGTGGCCTCTGAAAGTGTGGCACTTGATGCGGTTGGTTTTACCTTTATCCGTGATGTAGCCCCTGGCGAAGCTATATATGTGACTGAGTTAGGTGAATTGCATACTCAGCAATGCGCTCATCAGCCTATTAGTGCCCCTTGTATTTTTGAATTCGTTTATTTTGCCCGTCCAGATTCGTTTATTGATGGTATTTCTGTATATGCCTCACGGGTAAACATGGGACGTAAGCTGGGGCAAAAAATAGCTAAGGAGTGGGACCATTTAGATATCGATGTCGTTATCCCTATCCCAGAAACGTCCACTGATGTTGCTCTTCAAATTGCCATTGAGTTAGATAAACCTTATCGTCAAGGCTTCGTTAAAAATCGTTATATTGGTCGCACATTTATTATGCCAGGACAAACGATGCGTCGTAAGTCGGTGCGTCGTAAACTGAATGCTATTCCTTCAGAGTTTAAAGATAAAAGTGTGTTGTTGGTCGATGACTCTATTGTGAGGGGGACAACATCAGAACAAATTATTGAAATGGCACGTGAGTCTGGTGCTAAAAAAGTTTACTTTGCTTCTGCGGCTCCTGAAATTCGCTTCCCTAATGTTTACGGAATCGATATGCCATCAGCTAATGAGCTGATTGCTTATGGACGCGAGATTGAACAGATAAGTGACTTGATACGAGCTGATGGTTTAATTTTTCAAGACCTCACTGATTTGATTGATGCGGTGCGAGAGTTAAACCCTGACATTAAACGTTTTGAAACATCAGTGTTTGACGGTAAATATATCACTGGTGATGTCGACAATGCGTATTTGCAGCGTATAGACAACATGCGTAATGAAGGAACAAAGAATGAAGGTGTTCAGGCAGAACTAAGCAATTTAGAAATGCACAATATGAGTCAAGATTAAGTTGTAATAAAAGTTAAACATATTTATAAAAAAGCCACGGTTATTGAATAATTCGTGGCTTTTTTATTAGCAAAATATAAGTTGTTCTAGCCAACGTATACGGGGCCCATACCCATACTCCATAGAATAACCGATGCGGCCATGAGTATTGCTAACAGGACTAAACCACAGGTGACAACTGAACTTGCATAAATAAAGCCTTTTCCTTCTGGAATATGCATTAAAATGGGTGTCCCTGCGTAGAGTAAATAAACTGAATAGCTTAAACCTACCAAACCAATCAACATAACAAACCATAACACAGGATAAAAAGCGGCAAACCCCACCATGAACAAAGGCGTAGCAGTATAAGCTGACAGTTCTAGTGCTTGTGTATATGTTGGGGTTGCATCGAATGCTTTGGCTAGTTCATGGATTAAAACAGCTAAAGCCATTACACCTGTCATTAAACCAAAATACATACCAATGCTCATCAGCATGGCGCTATTGTGAGTCAACTTTATAATATCGCCTACACCTATACTCCAACCAAGATGTGCTGCTGAATAATACCCCATCAAAACAGGTATTAATGAAATAATGGCAATATGACTAAAGCTGTAAAAATAGCTTTCATGACGTTTGTCAATTGAATGCCACTCTTCTTTTGGATTTGTATATAATCCCCACAGGTGATTTAAAATCATACAGCTTGGTCTCTTATGTTATTGAAATGTTTAAATGTAGACACGTTTTATTAATTAAAAATATACATGTTATTAACAATTATTGTCTGTGAGTCGACCTCAACCGTCAACCTTTTTATCTCTACCAATTAATGCTTGTTGATCATCATCAATGGTTAGCTTGATTTGTTAGTTCTATGTTTAAATAAAACTCATTAGTCAAACAAATAGAATAGGTCTTTGTAAGTAATGGATGGTCAATTAAAAAGTGATTTTGTGTTTTATTTTCCAATCACTACAAGGTGGATGGATAA
>CAZMDX010000096.1:0-5194 GCA_964564805.1 uncultured Pseudoalteromonas sp.
CTCAGACAGCCGTAAATTTTCACTTAACGATGACGAAGTAATGGAGTTAGCCAAACAGGCCGTTATCATTGAGGAACATTATAAAAGACCCATGGATATTGAATGGGCCAAAGACGGCATAGACGGTAAACTCTATATAGTACAAGCCCGACCAGAAACCGTGCGCAGTCGTGAAGATATTCAGGTCATTGAACGCTTTATGCTAAAAGGCAACGCAAAAATAGTGTGTGAAGGGCGTGCGATTGGTCACAAGATAGGTGCTGGTGTGGCTAAAGTGCTCAAAGGCGTGGAAGAAATGGATAAAATCCAAGCGGGAGATGTGTTGGTCACTGATATGACTGATCCCGATTGGGAGCCGATCATGAAAAAAGCTTCGGCAATTGTGACCAACCGTGGTGGTAGAACTTGCCATGCGGCTATTATTGCTCGAGAGCTAGGTATTCCAGCAGTAGTGGGTTGTGGTAATGCAACTGATTTAATTGACAACGGTGACAATATTACAGTGTCTTGCGCCGAAGGTGATACCGGATTTATTTATGGTGATGTGCTGGATTTTGATGTTGTGACATCACAGGTTGACTCAATGCCTGATATTCCATTGAAAGTGATGATGAACGTGGGTAACCCGGATAGAGCCTTCGATTTTGCTCGCTTACCTCATTCTGGTGTTGGTTTGGCGCGACTTGAGTTTATTATCAACCGCATGATTGGTGTTCACCCTAAAGCATTACTTGATTTTGATAATCAACCGAGAGAATTACAAAAAGAAATCACCGATATTATTGTGGGTTATGCTTCGCCGGTAGAGTTTTATATCGAAAAATTAGTTGAAGGTATTTCAACTATCGCCTCGGCGTTTTCGCCTGAAAAAGTCATAGTACGTATGTCCGATTTTAAGTCTAATGAATACTTTAATTTAGTTGGTGGTTATCAATACGAACCTGATGAAGAAAACCCTATGCTTGGTTTTCGTGGTGCCAGTCGCTATATTTCTGAAGACTTTCGTGCTTGTTTTGCCTTAGAGTGTGATGCAATAAAACGGGTGCGTAATAAAATGGACTTAACTAACGTTGAGATCATGATCCCCTTTGTGCGTACTCTTGAAGAAGGTAGAAAAGTATTGGAGCTACTTGCAGAAGAAGGGTTAGTACAAGGCGAAAATGGCCTTCGGGTTATTATGATGTGTGAATTACCTTCAAATGCACTTTTGGCTGACCAATTCTTAGATATGTTTGACGGCTTCTCCATTGGCTCTAACGATTTAACTCAGCTAACGCTTGGACTAGACCGTGATTCGGGATTGATTGCTCACTTATTCGATGAACGTAACCCTGCGGTCAAGGCTTTGTTGTCTATGGCTATTCAAGCAGCTAAAAAACGTGGTAAATACGTGGGTATCTGTGGCCAGGGGCCTTCTGATCACGAAGATTTAGCACAATGGCTAGTTGAGCAAGGTATCGATAGTGTGTCACTTAATCCAGATACGGTAGTCGAAACGTGGTTGTATCTTGGTGAAAAACACGGAAAGTAAAATAAAACGTTAGATTTAAGAAACCGCTTACGTCTGTGCGTAAGTGGTTTTTGTAATTAGGTAAAAATAAAAAGTGTGATAATTTTAACTTTTTAGTTTTTTATCAAGGATCATCTTATCTAATTTTCGAGCCGACTTGGACATCATGTTTTGACAGGTGCGCAACCAACCTCTTGCTTCAGGCACATCATAACTGAGCATAAATAACCCTGATAATAAAACGAATATTGAACCAGGAAAAACAAAAAATACTAATCCAAAAATGGTGAGTAGGGCACCAAATACGATACGAAAATTTTTCTTCATATTATTTCCTTAAATACTTATAAAGCCAATACCTAAGGCACAGTATATCAGTTCATTTTTAACTGAATATCTTCAATTGTTACAAACTATTTGCAGTATATGAAAAATCAATAGGGCTAATGTCAAAGTGATTTAGAGTAGGGATGATCATTTTAGATATAATCAGTCTTCTATTTTATAAAGTTAGTTATTGAAGTATTTCTATGCTGCCAGCGTTAGACCCTAAAGCTCTTATCGAAAGCAACTATCAGGACTTTCTGACCCACCTGGGCAAGTCCAAGTTCTCTGGGGATATCGAATACAGTTATGCGAGCCGCTTAGCGGTGTCTACCGATAATTCTATTTATCAACAGTTACCTCAAGCCGTTGTTTTTCCAGAAATATTGAAGATTTATCATTGATTGGAAAAACTGCAAATACTTACGAAGATGTGAAATTCTCCGCAAGAGTTGGTGGTACTGGGACCAACGGTCAATCACTCACCAGCGGTATTATTGTTGATGTTTCTCGCCATATGAATCAAGTTTTAGAAATCAATACCGAACAAAACTGGGCCAAGGTACAGGCAGGTGTTGTTAAAGACCAGCTTAACGATGCACTTAAACCTTTTGGATTCTTTCTTGCACCTGACTTATCTACCAGCAGCAGAGCGACTATTGGTGACATGATAAGCACTGACGCTTCAGGACAGGGGTCTTTGGCATATGGCAAAACCAGTGAGCATATACTGGGCCTCACATCGGTAATGGCTGATGGTACTATTTTAGATACCACACCTATGACGCTAGATGATGCCAAAACACTGGGCCAAGAACATACACCTTTGGCAAAAATAACCCAACAGTTGCTTGACACGTGTTTGGGTAAACGCCAACAGATTTTGGATAAGTTTCCTCGTTTAAATCGTTTTTTAACGGGTTACGATCTAGAAAACACACTTAATAAAGATTTAACCGCTTTAGATATTAGCCGAGTGATCACCGGCTCTGAAGGCTCCTTAGTTTTTGTGGCAGAAGCAAAAGTCAATATCTTACCGATTGCCAATTTTAAAGCCCTAGTTAATGTAAAATATAATTCTTTTGAATCGGCTCTAAGACATGCACCTAGCATGGTGACCGCTAATGCTACATCAGTAGAAACTGTGGACAGTAACGTTCTAAATTTGGCTAAACAGGATATTATTTGGCATTCAGTTGAAAGTCTGATCACTGAGGTAAAAGGTAAAGATGTACTTGGCTTGAATATGGTGGAGTACAACAGTAATGATCAAGCGGATATCGAACAAAAGATTGCGCGTTTAAGTGATAGTTTAGATACAGCAGAACATCTAGGTGTGATTGGTTATCAAATTACTTATGACAAAGCCGACATCCAAAAAATTTATGCCATGCGTAAAAAATCAGTGGGCCTACTAGGCAAAATAAAAGGGACCAAGAAGCCAATCGCTTTTGTCGAAGACACTGCGGTACCACCTGAAAACTTAGCTAACTTTATTATGGAATTTCGTTCATTGTTAGATGGGCACGGTTTACATTACGGCATGTTTGGTCACGTAGACGCAGGTGTATTACATGTGCGCCCTTCGTTAGACATGTGCGACCCTGTTCAAGAAGCAATGGTGCCAGATATTTCTGAGCAAGTTGTTGCACTAGTCGCTAAATATGGCGGCTTGATGTGGGGTGAACATGGTAAAGGTTATCGTAGCGAGTGTTCGCCACAGTTTTTTGGTGAAGAACTATTTGCAGAGCTTAGAAAAATAAAAACTGTGTTTGACCCACACAATAAAATGAATCCTGGAAAAATCTGTACTCCATTAGAGTCAACAGACCTTCTTGTAAAAGTTTCGGGTCAAAAACGTGGTGAGTTTGATAGACAAATCCCTATCGAAGCTAGGAATTCCTTTGAACCTGTTATGAGCTGCAATGGCAATGGCTTATGTTTTAATTATGATGCCACCTCACCGATGTGCCCCTCCTTTAAAATAACAGGTGACAGACGCCATAGCCCTAAAGGCAGAGCAGGGATGGTACGTGAATGGTTGAGGTTATTGTCGAATCAAAATATTGATGTCGATGCATTAGAACACAATGAGGATCCTCCTAGCTGGTTTGAGCGCCTTAGAAACAGTACCGATAAAAGAGTCAAGAACGACTTTTCTCACGAAGTGTTAGAAGTCATGGAAGGTTGTTTAGCCTGTAAAGCTTGCTCTAATCAATGCCCAGTCAGCGTCGATGTACCTGGATTTAGGTCACGTTTTTTAAGTATGTATTATCAACGTTATATGCGCCCAGCCAAAGACCTCTTGGTCGGCAACATTGAAAAAATGGCGCCGTTGATGGCAAAAGCCCCTGGGTTTGTTAACTTTTTCTTACGCCAAGGTTGGGTTAATCAAGCCATACGTAAGTCCATTGGTTATATAGACACCCCAATTCTATCCCAACCAACCCTTAATCAAAGGCTTGATAAGAAAGTCGCTATTCAGTTTGACCTAGCAGTTCTGCAAAAGTTAAGCCCAGTACAGCTAGCGAAAAAAGTGTGTATTGTGCAAGATCCCTTTACCAGTTTTTATGATGCAGAGGTAGTGGAGTCCCTAGTAACATTGATTACTAAGCTAGGTTACGAGCCCGTGTTGTTGCCTTTTATGCCAAATGGTAAACAACAATACGTAAAAGGTTTTTTGAAAGAATTTGCTAAGACGGCTAAAAATGCAGCAGATTTATTAAATCAATTAGATACTTTAGATTTACAGATGGTCGGTGTCGACCCGTCTATGGTGCTATGTTATCGCGACGAATATGAAAAAGTATTAGGCGAGGCGCGTGGCGAATTTAAAGTGCATCTAGTACACGAGTGGTTATTGAAACTTGATCTACCGAAAGTGACTCAAAATAAAACCCAAGACTATGCATTATTTGGCCACTGTAGCGAAAAAACGGCTTTGCCAGTAAGTGAAAAACAGTGGCAACAGATTTTCCAAAAAGCTGGCTTAGACTTATCTGCGGTATCAGTAGGGTGTTGCGGTATGGCGGGCACGTTTGGCCATGAAGCGAGTCACATACAAGAATCTACAGGTATTTATCGACTAAGCTGGCAACAAGCCGTTAGTCGATATCAACCGGAACAAATAGTCGCGACGGGTTACTCTTGTCGTAGTCAGGTAGCAAGATTTGAAAAATTTAAACCAAAACACCCGCTACAGATATTGGCTATGAGTCTTGAATAGGGATAGTGGATAGTGAGAAAGACATTAAGCACTAGATGAATACCAAGTAAGCACTAAGACGGGATTAGATACTAACGTTATTCTAATCCCGTATTAGTGCGTGTGTTTAGCTTTTCAAATGCAAAATGTTATAC
>CAZMDX010000097.1:0-3439 GCA_964564805.1 uncultured Pseudoalteromonas sp.
AAATTAAGTAAGTTTTGTTTAAGTGAAGTGAAATTGGGATTAGCCCCAGCCACTATTAGCCCATATGTGATCGATGCCATAGGCCCCAGAGTTGCCAGACGCTATTTTACCACTGCCGAGGTGTTCTCTGCACGCCGTGCCAGACGACTAGGATTACTCAGCGAAGCGGTAGTCGAAGAAGAGCTAGATAGTACCATTGAAAACTTAATTGAACATATTCTCAAAAATTCGCCTTGTGCAATACGAGCAGCTAAACAGCTTGTTTTTGATGTTCAAAATAAACCTATATCTGATGAGCTTTTAGCTAAGACTAGCCAAAGAATTGCCGAGCTTAGAGTTTCTGAACAAGGTCAAGAAGGTCTAAATGCCTTTTTACACAAGCGCCGAGCCAAATGGATAAAAGAATAACGGAGTTCCCCATGTTCACTAAATTATTGATTGCTAATCGCGGCGAAATCAGTTGTCGTATTATCAAAACAGCCAAGCGTATGGGCATATTAACGGTTGCTTTATATTCAGATGCTGACCGACAAGCATTACATGTAAAAATGGCTGACGAAGCAGTTCATGTAGGTCCATCTCCTTCTAAAGACAGTTATCTTCAAGCTCAAAAAATTATTCAAATCGCGCTTAAAGTGGGTGCAGATGCCATTCATCCTGGCTATGGTTTTTTATCAGAAAACGCCACATTTGCTAATTTGTGTGAACAAAATGATATTGTATTTGTCGGTCCTCCTGTCAGTGCGATTGAGGCGATGGGCTCGAAGTCGGCGGCAAAAAATATAATGGAGCTAGCCAAGGTACCCTTAGTACCGGGTTACCATGGCGACGACCAAAGCATTGACGGTTTAAAGTCTCACGCAGACAGCATGGGGTACCCGGTGTTACTCAAAGCGGCAGCTGGCGGTGGCGGTAAAGGCATGCGCCAAGTATGGAAAGCCTCAGAATTTGTAGATGCGTTAGCAGCAGCAAAACGTGAGGCAATGTCGAGTTTTAACGATGATTTAATGTTAGTCGAAAAATACCTTACCGGTCCTCGTCATGTCGAGATCCAAGTGTTCTGTGACAATTTTGGTGAGGGTGTCTATTTATTTGAACGAGACTGTTCGGTGCAACGTCGTCATCAAAAAGTCATAGAAGAAGCCCCCGCTTTTGGCATGACTGCACAGCTGCGTGCCCAAATGGGTGATGCGGCGTTAAAGGCCGCAAAAGCCATCAATTATGCTGGAGCGGGCACAGTAGAGTTTTTATTAGACAGTGACGGGCAATTCTATTTTATGGAAATGAATACCCGATTGCAGGTTGAACATCCAGTCACTGAAATGATCACCGGCCAAGACTTGGTTGAATGGCAATTGCGTGTCGCCAACAACGAACCATTGCCATTAACGCAAGAACAACTTCATATTCATGGCCATGCTTTTGAAGCTAGGATTTATGCTGAAGATCCCAACAATGACTTTTTGCCGGCGACAGGCAGACTATCTTTGTTGCAACCACCGATTGAATCACAGCATGTTCGTGTAGACACAGGTGTGGTTCAAGGTGATGAAGTTTCTGTTTTTTATGATCCTATGATCGCAAAATTAATTGTATGGGATGAAAACCGCGATAAAGCCTTAGCACGATTAACTAAGGCTTTGACCGAATATCATGTTGACGGTGTTGTCACAAATATTGAATTTTTATATAACTTAGCCAACAGTGCACCATTTAAAGCTGAGCAAATTGACACTGGGTTTATAGAGAAAAATCAAGACCTATTGATGTTGAATGATGAACAACACATAAGCGCTTTATTGCCGATGGCCGCATTGTATTTGATGCTCAGCGCTGAGCAAGAAAATCAGTACAACGCCACCTCAAATATTCAAGACCAATACTCCCCTTGGTCTTTTGGTGATGCGTGGAGAGCCAATGAACAACACCTTCAAAATTTAGAATTAGTGGTGGGTGACAATTCTTTTACCGTTCAAGTTAGCCAATCAACAGCCGTCAGCCAATCAAGAGCCATCAGCCAATCAAGAGCCATCAGCCAATCAATAGTTGGCGGTCAGAGTATCTTTAATATTAAAATTGACCAGCAAAGCTATCACTGCTCAGGTGTGATTGATAAAAATCAACTTATATCCAACATCAATGGCCATAGAATGCTCGCTAATGTTAACGCCCATCAAGATGGTTATTCAGTATTTTGTAATGGCAAGGTCATGCGTTTTAAATCATTACAGGCTGATTTAGGTGATACTCAAGACAATGCTACAGATACTGGTTTTATCGCGCCAATGAACGGTACCGTGGTCGCTATTTTGGTTGAACCCAATCAGCAAGTTGAACAAGGTGAAACCTTGATGGTGATGGAAGCTATGAAGATGGAACACAGCTTAAAAGCACCAACAGCTGGCTGCGTCGGTGAATTTTATTTTAAAGCGGGTGAGTTAGTCGATGGCGGTGACGAATTATTGTCATTTCAACCTGTCGAAACGGTTGGAATTAACAAAGCCAACAAAACTAAAAAAGAGTCACCCAAAAATGTTACCTAAGTCAGTCAAAATAGTCGAGGTAGGCCCAAGAGATGGCTTACAAAACGAACAGGGGGGAGTGCCTTTAACTGCAAAGGTTGCGTTGGTCGAACAATTAGCTGACGCAGGTTGTACCGTGATAGAAACTGGCAGTTTTGTCTCGCCTAAGTGGGTGCCACAAATGGCTGACAGTGCGGCAGTGTTTCAGCAAATTAAACGACAAAATCATGTTCGTTATACCGCACTAACTCCTAATTTACGAGGTTTAGAGGCCGCAATTGAAGCAAAGGTGGACGAAGTGGCTATCTTTGGCGCTGCCTCAGAAGCTTTTTCGCAAAAGAATATCAACTGCTCTATCACCGAGAGCTTAGCGCGCTTTTTACCAGTGATAGAACTGGCAAAAAAACACCAGTTACCTGTACGAGGTTATGTATCGTGTGTATTAGGTTGCCCTTATGAAGGCGATATTTCACCTCAAAAAGTAGCGGAGGTCAGTCAACAGTTAATGAATATGGGTTGCTACGAAATATCTTTAGGCGATACTATTGGCACCGGTACCCCAGTAAAAACACAACATATGTTAGATGCTGTATTAAACTGCATCCCAAAAAATAAATTGGCCGTGCATTTTCATGATACTTATGGACAAGCCTTGGCAAACATCTTAATTGCACTACAACAAGGTATTTCAGTAGTCGACAGTGCTGTTTCAGGTCTTGGTGGTTGCCCTTATGCGAAAGGTGCCTCTGGCAATGTCGCCACAGAAGATTTAGTCTACATGCTCGATGGTATGAATATCGAAACAGGTATCAACCTTAAACAACTGTCTCAGGCTGGATTAAACATGATGCAAGCCTTAGGTAGAGAATCGAGCTCCAAGGTTGCTCGCGCCATAACAGCATAAGGAATTTTTTTTG
>CAZMDX010000098.1:0-4053 GCA_964564805.1 uncultured Pseudoalteromonas sp.
CCTTTAGAGATTCACTATATTGATACAACAACATCTTGAAAGACTACTGTCGATTTTTATCTGCTGCTGATAATCTAATAATTGTCATTAAAAAGAGTGCATTAGATGGATATTCAAAAACAATTCAGTAACAAAGTTGTGTTGGTGACGGGAGCCGCTGCTGGTATCGGCGAAAGTGCTGCTCAGGCCTTTGCATCACAAGGCGCTACGGTGGTATTGGCAGATATAGACCACGTTGGTGAGCAAGTGGCGCAACATATTTGTGCTCAAGGTTACGAAGCTGTTTTCCATAGCTGTGATGTCAGTGATCCAGATTCAGTCTCAGCACTTTTTACTTTTATACAAGATACTTTTGGCCGCTTAGATATCGCTTTTAACAACGCAGGCATAGACATTGAGACAGGTAAATTGGGCGATGGCAGCGAGCATGTTTTTGATAAAATAATGGATGTTAATGTTAAAGGTGTGTGGCTGTGCATGCAACACGAAATCCAAATTATGCTCAAAGCTGGTGGCGGATCGATTGTAAATACCGCATCTGTGGCAGGTCTAGGTGCAGCCCCAAAGATGAGTATTTATGCTGCGAGTAAACATGCAGTCGTGGGGCTAACTAAGTCAGCGGCAGTTGAGTACGCTAAAAAAGGTGTCAGAGTCAATGCTATTTGTCCCGCTGTGATTGATACTGATATGTATCGCCGTGCTGTAGCAGGTGATGAAAAAAAGGCCCAGATGATTGGCTCTATGCACCCCGTTGGTAGAATAGGCAAAGTGGAAGAGGTAGTCGGTGCCGTTTTATATTTGAGCTCTGACGCGGCAGGTTTCACTACTGGCGTAGCCTTACCGATTGATGGTGGCTCAACTGCTATCTAATAGGTGAATCAAATAAGAAAGGCGAGTGTCTCATCGCCCATTATTACCAGCCTACTATTATTACTAGCCCCCTATTAAAAGGAGGGCCTGAGTAACTTTTATTTTTGAGACAATAAATGATTATCTAGTTTCGTTATCAGCCAAAAACATTTCATGTTTTAGCGTAGAAAACTGACTAAGATCCAATGTTGATTTACCTAATCCGGTTGTGTTGAGCAGTGATTTAACGAGATACTTATTAAACATACTGTTGTTATTGTCTGCTAAGAAGTGTTCAGGTAATGTCCACTTAGCATCACCAATTTCATGGGTATCTTGAATATTGATTTGTGTAGATAACGGGGCTAGCTTGCACACGATGTAGATGTTGGACTTTCCAAATCGGTAGGGGTGAGTACTAGCCATGCCTAAAACTGAGTTAAAAGTAGTCTGAATACCTGTTTCTTCTAACACCTCACGAATTACCGCATCTTCAATTTTTTCACCTAACTCAATGTGACCACCGGGTAACTTATAAGTAGTGGCTTCGCGTTCGCGTATGACTAATATCTCCCCCTGTGAGTTTTGTACTAACCCCCCTGCTCCAAGTGAATGTGTGGGCACAAAAGGGACAAAGTCCTGTGGCTTAGACTTAAAAATTAAGGTGACTTCAGTGGACAAACAATTATGAAATGTGAAGCCTTGGGTGGTGGCTGCTGCTATCAAATGAGCTAAATCTATGGGGAGTGTTAACCAGATAACCGATTTTTCTTGGAGTTTGGCGTGGCTTAATAAAGCGTTTAATTGGGGCAAAAATATATGTATGTCTTCAGGAATTTGCTCGCTGTTGACAATGATACCGTTGAATTTGTTGTACTCAAATGCTAACAAAACTTCTCACTTATATATTAATATGTCATCTTCTGAAACATTATAGGGCATATGGACACTAACCGCAGAGTTAAGGTGGCGTCACATATAAAATACACGGCCAGTAGATAAAACCTGCTACCGTTGTAAACTATTAACAGACATAGCAGCATGCTGATTGACTAAATTTGCCATCATTATTATGGGTGTGTGATCAACTAATACGTAGTTCCCAGTTTCTTTTGATCACGCTTTTAAAGCATAAATAAACGGGTAATGCCTTTACAAGCACTGGCAAAACCAAAAAAATTAAAATTATGCTTCGAATCCCCTGATCAAGCTCATCAGATATAACTCATTCCAAAATTGGATTTAGGATTTCTGCAGAGTCTATTATTTATTCACTTAATATATCCACTAATTCTTTTAATTCTGCTAGTTGATGAGTTAACTCAGCTACTTGTTGTTCCAACACAGTAATACGTTCCGCAGCTTGGGGACAGCTTGGCACTGACTCCTGGTCAGTGTTGGAAGCATTTTCTATCGCTTTGGATACCACTTGCAACCCGTCTTCACCACTAAACAGGTGTGCATAGCGAGCGTCGCGTTTACCGGGTTCACGGTCTAGCTTTAGCACTAATTGTTCATCGTTTAAATCGTGTAGCTTGGTTAATGTTGCCTCTACTTCTTCAACATTATCAAATTCGGCTAGACGGTGAGTGCGAGTTCTAAGTTCACCGGGGGTTTGGGGCCCGCGTAATAACATGACACAAACGATCGCTAACTGTTGACGACTAAATTTTAAGTCACTAAATTCAGTATTACAAAAGCGATGTTTGTATTTTACAACTCGGCTACCAGCACCTGTATATTCGAGTATTAGTTTTTTGTCTTTCAGCTCGTCTAAAATACCTTGTACCTCAGATTCAGCTAAATTCATGACAGGTTCACGATTGCTTTTCTGATTACAACCCAACGTTAAACCATTAATAGACAGTGGATATTGGTCGGGTGTGGTGACTTCTTTTTCAAGTAATACACCGATTAACCGAGCTTGTTTTGGGGTGAGTTGAATAAGCATTTAAGCGTCCTTGGTACTGCTAGTTAGGCTTTATTATACGGTGCAAATAAACTCTGCATATCCACTTTTGCTTTTAATTTTATCGCTAACAAAAATAACCCACCAAGTTTACGATGTAAGAATATTGCATTAGCTGACGGTGTGTGAGCGTACTGCTTGTCTAATCCTAATTGCATGCCTTGTTGTTGTAATCTGGAAGATAAATCAGATTGAGCGAAGTCATAAGGTGATCCAGCGTATAAAGGCTCGCACGCCATATAAGCTAATTCAGTGATGTCTTGCTGGACATTTTCAGGTAGGTCCTGCCTGATGAGACCGATATCTAAAATAGCTTGACGGATCATCGGCTTTTCATTATTTCGAGCGCCTTGCATAAGCTGGCGATAACTTTCGGACATTTCTGATGTGTAAATGCGAGTTGCACCAAAATCCAATAGTACGATTTTCTGGGACGCTTCATCGTATTGATAATTGGCAAAATTAGGATCCGTTTGAACCAGTTGAAAGTCGAATAGCTCTTTAAAGAATAAACGCATCAGTTGACTCATCACATGATCCCGTGTTTCTTGTGATGCATCAACCAATTGTTCGATGGGCGTGCCATCAATGAAACTCATAGCAAGAATGGTGTCTGAACTAAATTCTTTATCTAAAACTGGCATCACAAAAGCATCATCATCTTCAATAACTGCGGCATATTGTTCTAAATAACGTCCTTCAAGGGCATAATCTGCTTCATCGTGAAGTTGCTTTTTGGCTTCAGACAGTAAAGGTTTGAGATCCAAGCCCTTTGGTAATAAGCCACTCATTTTTATCAGTGTCGACACATTATCGACGTCACTATTAATGCTTTGCTTAATGCCTGGGTATTGAATTTTAACAGCTAAACGTTTCAGGTCCCCGGTTATGACTTTATGCACTTGACCTATTGATGCCGCAGCAATGGGTTGTAATGGAAACTGAATGAATTTTTTTTGCCAACCGTCACCCCATTGAGCTTCTAATAAACAAATCAGTTCCCTTTCTGGCATGGACTTGGCATCTGATCGCAGTCGGGCAAGCAAATCAGTTAGTTCAGCAGGTAATATATCACCTGCATCCATAGATATCATTTGGCCCACTTTCATTGCGGCACCCCGCATTTGAGCAAGTTGATCTGCCACACGCTTAGCGTTAGAAGGTGTCAGCAACAGGTCTTTAATTTTAGGCCTGTTACCTTTAACTAATTCGCTAACCCCTTCAGCAAGTATGTT
>CAZMDX010000099.1:0-19529 GCA_964564805.1 uncultured Pseudoalteromonas sp.
TACGGATAATAGAAATATCTAGTTCACTTATTCTTAATAAAAAGAATTATTATTCGATCTAGAAAGGTTTATTATCAGTATAAACGTGTCACATTGTCAACACTTGGAGTGTCCATTATCACCCCCTCAACTTTAGTTTGGTTTCGCCAAGATTTACGTTTACGAGACAACCCTGCACTCACTTACGCCAGTGAACGTGGGTCTGTAATCCCACTATATATCTTTGATACTGATAGCCCAGAGCATTTTATTCCCGGTGGTGCGAGTAAGTGGTGGTTACACAACTCTCTTAAATCGCTAAATAACTCACTGAATAATGAACTTCACTGCTTAAAGGGTAACGCCAGCAAAGTGCTCATTGAGTTTATCTATCAACATGATATTAAAACGGTGGTTTGGAATCGATGTTACGAACCATGGCAAATAAAACGAGACACTCAACTTAAACAAGTTTTGATTGAATTAGGCATTACAGTCCAAAGCTTTAATAGTCATTTATTGTGGGAGCCATGGCAGGTATTGAAGAAAGACGGCACACCTTACAAAGTATTTACTCCTTATTACAGACGTGGTTGCTTATCCAAGGCAGCACCAAGAATGCCCGTCGAGGCACCACAAAATTTACACGTTGAATATATTCCGGCATTAGACAATGGACTGGATTCACTTGAATTAATGCCAGAAATAAATTGGTACGATAATATTGAAACGATGTGGACACCAGGTGAACAAGGTGCATCAAAACACCTCAGTGACTTTTTACCCAGCGGTGCCAAAGAATACAAAAACAAACGAGATTTTCCAGACTTAGGTGCGACGTCCAAGTTATCACCTCATTTGCATTTTGGTGAAATATCACCCAATCAAATTTGGTACGCAGCAATAGATGCGTTAAATGGCAATACCGAGGATATAGGTTTAGATTGTTATTTAAGTGAACTCGGCTGGAGAGAATTTTCTCATAGCTTGTTATTTCATTTTCCGCACATCCCACAAAAAAACTTCAGCCCTAAGTTTGAGCATTTTCCTTGGCGCAGTGATGACGCTGCCCTAGACGCGTGGAAAAAAGGTCAAACGGGTATTCCCATTGTGGACGCAGGGATGCGTGAACTTAGGCAAACAGGCACCATGCACAACCGCCTACGCATGGTAGTAGGTTCGTTCTTAGTTAAAAATTTATTAATAAATTGGCGAGAAGGCGAACGCTGGTTCTGGGAGTGTTTGTTAGATGCAGACTTAGCCGCCAATAGCGCAAGTTGGCAATGGATAGCGGGCACAGGAGCTGACGCAGCCCCTTACTTTAGAATTTTCAATCCAGTTACTCAGGGACAACGATTTGATGTCAAAGGGGATTACGTCAAGCGTTACTGTCCAGAACTGAGTAAAATACCAGACAAGTATATTCATAACCCGTGGGATGCCCCAAAGAATATTCTAGATTATGCAGGTGTAAAACTAGGTGAAAACTACCCTAAGCCTTTGGTCGATTTAAAGATCTCACGACAACGTGCTCTCGATGCTCTCGCTCAATCAAAACAACAACCAGATGAAGTGCCAATTTAACTATGACAATACTCAGATTAATTTTAGCTGACCAACTGAGCCATTCTTTGGCCAGCTTGCAAGATTGTGACTTGGACAACGATTGGTTGTTAATCGCCGAAGTGCGCGAAGAAGCCAGTTACGTCAAACATCATAAAAAGAAAATCGCATTCTTATTTTCAGCTATGCGCCATTTTGCTGAAGAGTTAAAAGGTCAGGGTCATAATCTACACTACACTCGTTACAACGACGAAGACAACCAAGGTAGTTTATTCGGTGAAGTTGAGCGACTGTGTAAACAAAAAAATGTCCATAAGGTTGTTCTCACTCATCCAGGTGAATATCGCGTATTAGCAGAAATGCAAAGCTGGCAAGAAAAGTTAAAAATTCCTGTCGAAATTCACCAAGACGATCGTTTTTTATCAAGCCTTGATGAATTTGCCACATGGGCAGAGGAGCGTAAACAACTACGCATGGAGTTTTTCTATCGTGAAATGCGCAAAAAATGGCATTTTTTAATGGATGGCGACAAACCAGTTGGCGATAAGTGGAATTTTGACAGCTCAAACCGTAAAGCTTTGCCCAAAGGTATGTCCCCACCACAACCTTCGAAATTTGAACCTGACGTCATAACTCAAGACGTATTAACATTAGTAGCTGAAAATTTTAGTGAGCACTTTGGAGAATTAGACAACTTTCACTTTGCCGCCACCCGAGAGCAAGCTTTGGTTGTTTTGCATGAGTTTGTTGCTCAACGTTTGATTCATTTTGGTGATTATCAAGACGCAATGGTGCAAGGTGAACCTTGGATGTATCACTCGCACATCGGCTTTTATCTGAACTGCGGTTTGTTGACCCCAAAAGAAGTGATTGAACAGGCAGAAAACGCTTATCGAAACGGTGATGCGCCACTTAACGCAGTTGAAGGGTTTATTCGTCAAGTGTTAGGTTGGCGCGAATATGTTCGAGGTTTGTATTGGCTAAAAATGCCTGATTATAAAGATGAAAATTTCTTAGACGCGACTCGCTCACTACCCAAGTTTTACTGGGATGCAAACACTAAAATGAATTGCCTTCATCAATGTGTTAAAGAAACATCAGAAAATGCTTACGCACACCATATTCAACGATTGATGGTACTGGGAAATTTTGCTTTGTTAGCCGGTTTGCACCCTGATGAAGTCAATGAATGGTTCTTAATTGTTTATGCTGATGCCTATGAATGGGTAGAACTGCCCAATGTCTCAGGTATGATCCTTTTCGCGGATGGCGGCTTGCTGGCTAGCAAACCCTATGCGGCCAGCGGCAGTTATATCAACAAAATGTCCAACTACTGTAAAGGTTGCCATTATAAGGTTAAAGAGAAAAATGGCCCACAAGCCTGCCCATTTAATTATTTATACTGGGACTTCTTAGATAGAAATCAAGAAAAGTTAGGCAAAAATCCACGTTTGGGAATGCCATACCGCACCTTAAGCAAAATGACTGATGAAAAACGTCAAGCGATACATTCCGATGGCCAAATGTTTTTCAAGGCTCTAGAAAATAATGAAGAAGTCTGAGTTACCCAGCAAAGTCTGTCCTGTATGTAACCGCCCTTTTAATTGGCGCAAAAAGTGGGAAAGATGCTGGGATGAAGTCAAATATTGTTCAAAACGCTGCAGTCATGAACGAAAAACAACCACATCAAGTTAGGTGTTTATTACAGTAATGTAATCCTACTGCGACAAAATAATTTGTCCAGACGGCAAAATGACAAATAAATATAAATATAAACCTCATAATACGTGTCTCATCTTGACTTGATTTTTGTGTCGCTGTTTCGTTTAATTTTGACAGCTGCTCATCGATTAAACACGACTTACAAAGTTTGTAAGTCGTCACTTTCATTAGACTTGAGAGGACATTGAGAAATCATATTGCAATGCTAAGTGTCGGGTAAATCATTTTAAAACATGACGAGGTATCGTGTTTTAAAATTCCTGTTTTATTGACAAGGCAGCCACTAATTATTTAACCGTTTCAACCAAATAAGACCAGCGACTTAGGATTAGTTCTCATTATTTTTATAACTTTTTTTGTGCCGCTTCCAGCTCAAGATTCAACCGATTTTCTTCATCAGCCTTAGGCTTGGTAAAACGCGCAAATGCGAGGTACAGCACGGGTGTTAAAAATAAAGTAAAGCCCACTGCTAAACCTAGCCCGCCAAACACTACCCATCCTATGGCGTTACGAGCTTCTGCACCTGCGCCAGTAGAAAGGATAAGCGGTAAGCCACCTAATATAGTAGATACCAATGTCATCATTATTGGGCGCAACCTTACTTTGCCCGCTTCAATGATAGCGTCTTTAACGTCCATACCAGAATCACGTAATTGATTAGCAAACTCCACCAGCAAAATTGAATTTTTGGCCAATAGACCAATCAACATTACTAAACCAATTTGTGAATAAATATTGATAGACGTACCAGTAAAATATAGGGCATAGATAGCAGCAGCGATACCAAAAGGAACAGTCAACATCACTACAAAAGCACTGTTAAAACTTTCAAACTGTGCAGCCAAAACCAGCAACACGATTAAGAATGCTAATAAATAAGTCAACATGACTTGTTGATTGGTTTCTTGATAAGTCAGTGCTTCACCTAAAAATACGACACCAATGCCAGAAGGCAGGGTTTGATTGGCTAATTCTCTAATTGAGTTAACCGCCTGTTCAATAGTAATCTCAGCAGGTAAGTCCATTTCTAGCTCTATTGCACGGCGCTGTGCGTGCCGTTCTAGTTCCGCTGCTACACCTTCTTCGGTTACAAAAGCCACACTTGAAAGTGGCACTAAACCACCGTTGGTAGAGCTGACATATAAGTTAAGGATACTGGCGGGGTCTAATGAATTTCGGTTACTTGCCTGCAATATGATAGGTACTGCCTGATCGCCTACATTTAAATCTACAATATCGTCGCCGTTTATTGCTGCACGTAAAGTGCGTGATACGTCATCAAGAGCAACACCTAACTCTTGTGCTCGGCGTCTATCGATGCTGACTCTTAGTTGCGGTTGGGTCGGCTCGTAAGAAATTTTAACTCTTCCTAGTTCTGGGAGGGTATCTTCAATTCTTTTAGAGAATTTAAGGGCCGCTTGATAGATATCTAAGTAATTATCACCCGTTAATGCCATTTCAAAGCCCCCACCAAATCCCCTTAAATTGAGACTATTGCTACCAAATGCACGTCCGGGTGCACCGGCTACTTGCGATAACATTGGACGTAACTCATTAATAATTTCTTGCTGTGAGCGTTCCCTATCTTCCCAGTTAGCTAATGGAACCGTGATAAACAAAATATTAGGATCCCATCGGCCCACTACGGTATAAATGGATTTAATTTCGCCTTGGTCAATACTGGGCGATAATAACGTTTCAGTCTTGAGCGCTTGCTTATCCATAAAATTAATACCTGTGCCGTCAGGACCACGAGCAAATATACGTATCTCGCCTCTATCTTCTGGTGGCAGTAACTCGTTGTCCAATTCGTTAAACACAAAATAAGCGCCAGCACCAATTATCGAACAAAAAATAACAACCGCCACAGAAAACTTTAAAACAAAGTGCAAAGCGCGCTCATAGCCATTGACACATAATGTCCCAAAGTGACTCAGTAACCCTGTTTTTTTTTGTTTTGAGACAACAGTAGTAGGGATCTTAGCCGTTAATGCAGGGACTAACGACAACGCAACAAAGGATGAAATAATCACACTACCAGCTAACACTCCCCCAAACTCTCTGAATAACCGTCCTGCAGTAGAAGGTAAAAAAGCAATGGGTACAAATACGGCCACTAACACTGCGGTGGTTGCCACGACTGCAAAGAATACTTCTCGTGTCCCTATTACGGCTGCAGCTCTAGCTCCCATACCCGCAGCTCGGCGCCGCTGAATATTTTCTGATACCACAATGGCATCATCAACGATTAAGCCTGTGGCTAAAACCAATGCAAGTAAGGTTAGAATATTAATGGAAAATCCAAACATCCAAAGAATGGCCAAGGAACCAATTAAAGAAACGGGAATTGCTAATGCAGGTATCAATGTAGCTCTGAACTTACCAATAAATAGCCACAATGTGGCTATCACTAGACCAATGGTAAACACTAATGATTGCAGAACTTCATCAACCGAGTCACGAATAAATTCGGCATCATCTGAAGTAACGGTCATTTCTAAGTTAGGAAAACGTTCGCGTAGGCCGTCCAACATTAATAGCACTTCATCTGAAATTTCGATGGTATTCGAGCGTGCTTGTCTGATCACGCCCAGACCAATAACAGGCTTGCCATCTAAACGCACGATGCTTCGCAAATCAGCAGGGCCAAAATAAACGCTGGCTACATCGCCGACTTTTACGTCGTTTGAAATCAAGATGTCGCGCACGTCTTGTTCATTCACAGACGTCGCATCAGCACGCACTATCAGTTGATGGTCTGTAGAACGGATGCTGCCTGCTGGGACATCAAAAGGAGCGGTGCTTAGTGCTCTAGCAACATCGGATATAGATAATTGAAAACTGGTCAATCGTAAGTTATCGACGCTTACTCTTAAAACACGTTGACGGTCGCCATCAAGCCGCACATCTGCCACACCGGGGACATTTAAAAATAACGGCGCAAGGTCTGTTTCAACTATGTCAGTCAGAGTTTCTAAATCATACTTTTCACTGGAAATCGCGATGTTGACCACGGCCTGTGCATCATTATCTGCTTTAACAATCGATACCTGCTCAACTTCATCAGGTAGTCTTCGTTGAATTCGAGCAACAGACTCACGTGTTTCGTTAGCGGCATCTTCGATATCAACACCAGGACGAAACTCTACTCGGATACGGCTGTTACCTTCTTCACTTTGTGCTCGAATAGATTTTACACCGCTGACTCTTGCCACTGCACCTTCTAGTCGACTGGTCACTTCAGAGTCGACTGTTTCAGGTGCAGCACCGGGGTAGTTAGCAGTAACGGTGATAATAGGCCGGTCAACGTCTGGGAGTTCACGTACCTCAAGGGCATAAAAAGCGGCAATTCCTGCAGTAACAATTAATAAATTCAACACTAAAATGAGTACAGGTCTGCGGATCGATAACGAAGGCAAATCGTCTTTAAAGAGGGCCTTTTTGAACATTAACCTGCACCCTTTTGTTCAAGTCGTTTTTGACTCAACTTGACTTCATTATCTTGGACATTCTGAATGCTTAACGATTGGCCATCACGTAAACCTTGTATGCCCTCTACAATTAATATTTCTCCATCGACTAAACTACCAGTTACCAAAATTCGACCTCTTAAACGCTGCGCTATTTGTACTTCGACTCGTTTGGCTTTTTTATCTTCCGCTAGCCATACAAATGCACCGTTGGCGCCCCAAGATAGGGCGGCTTCTGGGATAGCCACATACATCTCTCCGCGTACCTCTAAGGTCACACGAAAGCTCATACCGGGACGGTATTGATCGTTTTTATTATCCAATAATGCTCTCGCTTTAATAGTTCTGTCTTGAATGTTTACCCTAGAATCAATTTCCACCACCTTTGCGGATAATGAAGTCATCCTGTCAGTCCAAGGCTGGAGTTGAACTGAAGGTTTTTCATTCAAATAAGACACCGCTAATTCAGGTGCAACAAAATTCACAAACAGGCTCGTTCTATCATCTAATGTGGTTATCTGAGTTTGTGAAGTAATTCGGTCACCTACCTCAACATCGGTTAAACCAACAATGCCGTCAAATGGCGCGCGAACGAATCGGTTTTCTTTATTCTCTTTGGCTTCCAACAGTGTAATTTCAGCCAACTTAAATAGGGTATTCGCATCATCAAGTTCACGCTCAGTAACAGCCCCTTGCTTGGAGCTATCATTAACTCTATAAAGATTTTTCTTAGCATCCTCTAATGTGATTACCGCGCGCTGCATATCGACATCCTGCAATCTGCTATCTAATTTGAGCAGAACATCAGATTTTTTAACTTCCTGTCCCGGCAAGAAGTCTAAGGATATGACTTCATCTGAGGCACTGGCAAAAAGTGTCACCGAATGTTTTGCCTGAGCAGTACCAACAGCTTCTATTTTTAACGTTTCATATTCAAAACTTAGGCTCTCAACCACAACGATACGTGGCCTATCAGCCCCTCGATATTGTGCCGAAGCAGGAAGTGTGAGAAAAAGTATCCCAAAAGATATAAGCACACAGATAAAAAGTGTCGAACGAAATGGCATATTGGTAGTGGTCTTCATATTTTATTAAATCCTGAATTTATATCCGCAAACAACCTAAAATCGATCACTTGTTTAGGTATTTGGTTAGAAATAGCCCAGTAAGGTTCAGTTTACATAAAAAAAAAGCTTCGATGTGAACCTATTATTGTGTGGTGCAGGTTTTATGACGAACATTATTATGTCCTGATGGCACTATCTTTGCGTTCTAAATATACTGGTGGTAACGTTGGAATCATATAAAATCTGCCCCTTAAATACATAACAGCTGACGCCCAAGTTACATGACACATTTGAAGCTAGGTATGTTCTGACTCAACAACATCACTTAGTAAGACGGCTACATATATACCTAATGTGTTCCCATCAACGCATTATTTCCCAAGCACATCGGCAATGGTCAGCCACACTTTAGGGTTTACCCCCAGGCCCATGTGTGAACCTGTTACCTCGAGATTAGTAGCATGCGGGTTATATATATCGATAGAAGCTTGCCAGCCGACCACACCATCAGATTTACTATAAATTGAGGTGACAGGCTGATTGAGTCCAATAGAATTACGTTGATGTACATCTAGTTCAAATTTTTCTAAATCAATGTTGTTACGTTTGGCATATCTTTTACCCACTGAAGTAAATTTAGGACCACCAACAATAGGTGTGCCCAGAGTTAATACTTCTTCAACAACACTAGGAAATAGACGTGCCACCTCACGAGTGAGAACACCGCCAAGACTCCAGCCAATCAGTGTTAATTTTTTACCCTTCAATACTTGAGATACTAATCCGACTCGGTCACCCAAGTGCATCATGTCAGTGTCGACTTTGCCCATATTTCTACCCATTTCAGGGTAATAAACGATGTAACCAAGATACCGAAGGTAAGTTCCTAAAGGTCGCATAGAAAAATCATCAGCTAAATAACCTGGTACTAACATCACCGCTCGTCCGTCACCCTTTGGCGCTTTACTTAATGCATTTATGTTTAGGGCAATGGAAGCAAATTCAAATGGGGCTCTGACCTCACGAATAATATCAAATAAAGTTGGCTTAGAAAGCTGTGGCGGTAAAGACAAATCAATATTCAAAAGGATACTCCAAATCTAGGCAATCAATGCCAAAGGCAAAACGTGACAGTATGAATGAGGCAATGCTGAGCAACTTACATGTTTCTGGGTCGATTTGGCAAGGTATGGCGTCTCAATATTCGTCGACCTTCGGCTTTTACATCGTCACGCTTTTGAAACGCCCACAATTTATCTCTGGCAGCTTTAGCGCTTTTTTCAAAATCAATAATAGGCATTGGATAATCTATCCCTACACGCACATCGTACATTTGCTGTTCCATTTGAGTGAGAAGCCAAGGTTGATGGATAACTTCGGTCGGTAGTTCGGTTAATTCTGGACACCACTTTCGAATAAAATCACCTTTGGGATCTTTTTCTTGGGACTGTTTTATCGGGTTATACAAACGAATTAGATTAATTCCCGTAATACCTGCTTGCATATGGAATTGCGGATAATGAATACCCGGTTCGAAGTCCAAAAATAGCTTAGCCAAATGTGTTACTCCATTGCGCCAGTCAACATCAAGCTGGTGACACAAAAAGCTTACTAACATCGAGCGCATCCGAAAATTAATGTAGCCGGTTTGATGTAAACATCGCATACAGGCGTCTATAAGAGGAAAACCAGTTTGACCTTGCTTCCAGGCCTGTATATTAGTTTTAGCTAATTCACTGTCATCGTATTGATATTTTTCATATGCGCGATTTACAGGGCGAAATTGCATATCAACTTCACTTTCAAATTTTTGCACAAAATGGCAATGCCAATGAAGTCTCGAAGTAAAAGCAACCAGTGACCTGCGCCATCCCTTTTTTTGCCAGTTACTTAAAGTGAATTGATAAACCTGCCTAAGGCTAATATTTCCCCAAGCTAAATAAGGGGATAATCTTGAACAAGCTTTGCGGCTAGCTGATGGGCTAGAAATTGAATAGGCATAATCCTTTCCTCGCTCAGTAAAAAAGTGATGCAATGTGTGCCATGCTCGCTTTTCACCCCCTGCCTGAAACTGGGGATTGGGTGTTTGCCATGGTTTTGGAATGTCCAGTTGTTGCTGTTGAAAGATGGTGTGTGTGGCTGCGGCAAAATTAATATTTTCTAAGGGTCTGTCAAAACATTGATGGCGCATACGTTTTTGCCAATTTTTGTCCCAGTCATGACGCTGGGTTAATCCGCGTATTACTGCGCCGTAACTGAACTCTGTCCATGGGATAGTTTTAGAATCACACCATAGGCGTACCGTTTTATCTCGGTCGAAGGTATTAGTTAAGCCAATTTCTTGATGACTAAAGATATGCTCAATGGTGATTTTTTTTTGTAAATTCGAAAAAACCGTCGTGACTTCGCCCCACAAAATGAGCAACTGACTATTAAACTGACTTAGTTGCTGATTAATATCTTGTAGGGACTGCCAAATAAATCGCCAGTGACGAACATCGTAATGGGGGTCATTAATTAAAATAGGTTCGACTACGTAAACTAATAATACTGGGGTACCGTCAGCGGAAGCATTAAAAATAGCTTCATGGTCTCTTAGGCGCAGGTCTCGTTTTAACCAAACCAGATTAACCTTATCAATCACCTCATGTTCACTTCTATTGCTTGTCACTACCTAACCATTTTTTCCTAAACTCAGCATCTGGATCATACGTGGCTGTTTGTTTAGCTAAATTAAAACGTCGATGTGATTGTGGGTCGGCACCAACACCTGCCAGATATTGCCAATTGCCCCAATTGCTTGCTACGTCGTGGTCTATTAATTGCTGTTCAAAATATGCGGCGCCGTAGCGCCAATCCAGACCTAATTCATGTACAAAACAACTTGCAACCAGTTGCCTGCCACGATTTGACATGTAACCAGTTTGATTCAGCTGTCGCATACAAGCATTTACTATGGGGTATTTTGTCGTACCATCACACCAACTATTGAACGTATTTTGATGAAACTGAGTCGATGGAGCCGCTTGTTTAACGCCAGAAAACTGAAATAGTTTGCCCTGATGTTTGGCTAGATACCATTGATAATATTCACGCCACAGCAATTCAAAGTAAAGCCAATACGTTGATTCATTTTCACCACGTTGTGACTCATATTGTTTGATTGCATGGTATGCCGTTCTTGCTGACAAACATCCATTAGCTAGCCACATGGATAATTTACTGGAACTGTCCCAGTCATCGAGTGCATTTCGCGTTTGTTTATAATGCTTGATCAAGTCAGTACCAAACAGATATTGATTTAGCTGTTCATTACCCGCAACTTCTCCACCTCTTAATCGTCCCCTAAACGCTAATTCTTCTGGCGCTTGTGGCGTGGGTTCTATTGCATTTGGCAATACTGAAGGAACACAAATAGGTGGATCGATTGAAATACTTTCGACACGTTTTCTGAAAGGCGTAAATGTCTCTGGGAGATTTTCAAGCTCAAATGGTAAGTCACTTTTATTAAAAAGGTTGTGACTGATATCAGTAATAAATTCAACATCAGGACAGGACATTTGGATTGCATCTAGTGCTTGTGTTTCGTAGATCCCGGGATGTTCCTCAACCCCTATGTGCGTAATAGTATAATCTTTTACCAAGTCCACTATAGTTTGATGTGCAGGTGTATCTACGAAAAGTAGGTATTGCTTTTTTTGCCTTAAAGCAGTGTCTAATGCTGCTGCACTTTCTTGCTCAAACAGATGTTTTAATTGGCCGGTTTCTCCTTTATAAAAACTACTTCTGAGTTCTTTCTCTTGACTGTTAACATAAACGCAAATCAGCCAATCGACTTCTGCGCAAAGTTTATTGAAAGTACGATTGTCGTTTAGACGCAAATCGTGTCTAAACCAATATAATCCTGTTGATATTTTTAAGCTCATGCATCATAAACGCGCTCCGAGCACAATCAGATCAATTGATATGTGGATTAATATTAAGGATGGTTTGTTGTAATCCACAGTACTCAACAAATTTATGAACGTGGAAACTTAAAGCTTTTTTTATTTGGCTTAAACTATGCTTTTATTGGCCTCTTTATTAATGTTCACGTTGATGAAAATGGTTTAGCCCTACTGTGCCTTATTGATGAGCCATTTCAGGTATCATAGCAACGCTTTGTGATGCTAGTTCACTAACGTTAACACCACAGCAGTGAATTACCTGATAATCACAACGGTTAGCTAACAGTGCTAGACGTATGAAGCGTAAAACGAATATTTCCCGGTGTTGTGCGCAACGCACTTCTTTTAAATTTAATATCAATCTACCACCTAATAGTTTTAAATTGACAGGTATCTTGCGCTAACCCACTACCAGCAATAAAATTGATTAAATACGCTCTCATCCATGATCTTAAGAATATAGCCTTGTTCAATTTATGATAAATAAACACTCTTTCATGCTGACTGCATGCTAACAAAATTGAAATATCAATGGCTCAATCCTGTTTTATTTGGAATTAACCAGATTAGAATGTTTAAGTAGATAACAAGAAATGAAGTGCTATAAATTTAGTTATGATGGACCAAATTTCAAGTTTATTGGTCTTAATTAAATAAGACAATAAAAAGCATTGAGCAATATGAAAAATAGCACTTATGACATTCATTATTAGAAGTTGGCAAATGCTTTTTTTGCTTATATTTTTATAACCCTAATGTGCACCCCTGCAATAGCTAAGTCGATAACAATTAGCGACCAGTTTGGTAATCCTATAAAAAGATGACAGCCAAGAACAGATATCATTGAATACCTTTACCTCTCAAGTGCACCTTGATGATTATCGTTTAAACGTATTTGGATTCAGTGCTCTTTATGATCGTGTTGAGATCAGTGTGGCGCAACACAGATTTGATTTAAAAGTACTCAGTGAACAGATTAAACAAAAGTATGTATGGATTGAAATATCGTCTTTATGGTGACGTGATTTATTCAACATGGCCCCAAGTGAGTATTAGATTACAACATAAAGAGTTAGACGATGGTGTTATTGCACGTGCACTTGGCGCAACTGACAGCAGTGAAACAGATATTTATTTAGCCGCGACTAAAATAAATCTTGGCGCTTTATTTGACCTTAATACATTATGGAATGTGACTGCTAGAGCCTCTAAAGCGATCCAACTAGGCTTACTCGGTCTCGGTGGCGTGATTAACGATAATTATCAAATTATGGCGGAGGCATCTGCGGCTGTTTTTTTCAATCGGCATCTTGCGGTGGGAATTGAATACCGACAAAAACCAGATCATTTAAAACTAAGCGAAGATAACTAGTTAGATATGTTTATCAGTTATATTCCGAACAAAAATCTAAGTTTTACTCTGGCTTGGTTAGAACTAGGCAATATTGCTGGTGCAGAAAATCAAAAGGGTTTATACCTTTCTCTCGATGGACAACTTTGCTAATACTATGAAAACTTTTCTTTTAGTATGTTCTGCTTGGTTATTTTTAAATGCTTGCACCGCAACCCATTTAAGTACTTTCCAGCAGTTAGGCGGGCAACCCAAGATTAAAGAAATAGTGGATAATTTATTACTGAAATTGAATTTGACCCAGTGATGTGTGAATTTTTTAGGGATTCAAATATCGGTCTTTTTCGTGAAAAACTTAGCGAACACATATGCATGTTAACAGGTGGTCCGTGTGAGTACACAGGTGATAATATGGAACAAGTTCACGCTGGTATGAATATCAGCGAATCAGAGTTTAACCATGGTGTTGACTTGCTTGTTGTTGCTATGGCCAAAGCCAATATCCATCACACTGTTCAAAATAAAATATTAGCTGTTATTGTACCCACTAGGGATGAGATGATTTATCTGTGATGAACCTTCATGTATATTGCGAATTCAGACACCTCATAAATGAGTGAAAAAATGCCATCTGCTAATGATATCGTCAAAAAAAATAATGTAAATATTGTAGGCTCAGGTGAAAAGACTCTGCTTTTAGCTCATGGTTTTGGTTGTGACCAGAAAATGTGGCGTTTTATGCTACCTGCACTGATACCTCATTACAAAATAGTGTTGTTTGATTATGTAGGCTCCGGTAATTCAGACTTAGCCAATTATGACCATGCAAGATACAGCTCACTAGACGGTTACTCTCAAGATGTCCTCGAAATTTGTGAAGCCTTAGATTTGCAAGATGTCGTCTTTGTTGGGCACTCAGTCAGCAACATGATAGGTCTCATTGCTTCAATCCAGCAACCAAAGTTTTTTAGTCGTTTAGTGATGGTTTGTCCCTCTCCTTGTTTCTTAAACTTCAAACCTGACTACATTGGAGGCTTTGAAAAGTCTGATTTGGACGAACTATTTAACTTAATGGATAAAAATTATATTGGTTGGGCAAATTACCTGGCGCCTCTTGTCATCGGTGCAAACCATTCTGAAAAGTTGATCGGTGAATTATCAGGGAGTTTTTGTTCGACTGACCCTATAATCGCTAAAGCCTTTGCCAATGCGACGTTTTTTTCCGATTACCGCCACTTACTAAAAGAAGCTAAACACCCAGCTTTGATCTTTCAAAGTAGTCAGGACTCCCTTGCTTCCACTGATATTGGCGAGTACATGTTAAAACAATTACCAAATGCACAACTTAAGCTAATAGAAGCACAAGGGCACTGTTTACATATGACTTACCCAGACATCATTAACCAAGGATTGAGGGACTACATTGACTAACAAGGCCATAGAATTCATAAATCCTGAACCAGATGCCTTTCAGTCAGGTGCAATGGTAACCGATAAAAATCGAAGGATTATCTATGCCAATACCTATTTTTCATATGAGTTGAACTGGGATTTAAAGACGCTGATAGGTAAAAGTTCTGATGATTTATTTACCTATGCATCTAAAATATTTTTTGAAAGTTATTTAATGCCCACTTTGTTACATGATAAAAAATGCGAAGAAATGCAATTAACTTTATTTGATGGTAACGGAGAACGTGTACCGATACTGGTTAGCACCAAAATTGATGAAATAGGTCATATTTATTGGGTTTTTTTCAATGCCTCAAAACGCGATAAACTGTATGAAGAACTGATCAATGTTCGTAGAGAGTTGGAAGCACAAGCAAAGATATTAATTTCAATGGCATCAACTGATGAATTGACTGGGTTGATGAATCGCCGAGAAATAAATTTACGAGCACCCGAGCTTATTAATCAAGCAAAACGTTATAGAAGTACTATTTCGTTATTAATGGTAGATATAGACCACTTCAAAAAAATCAACGATTCATTTGGACATGTGCAAGGTGACCAACTTTTACAAGAGTTAGGTCTACGTTTACAAAAATTTGGTCGTCAGACTGATTTGATTGCGCGCTTTGGTGGTGAAGAATTTATCATGTTATTACCTGATACTAATGAGGCTGGCACCAAGCTTTTTGCTTCACGGCTACATGAGTTAATGTCAGAAATAAAATTAAACAACACCTCAGTAACTGTCAGCATAGGTGTAACATTAGGCGATGGTAGTCTTAGCCTAGATAATTTAACCAAGCAAGCTGACAGTGCTCTTTATATAGCTAAAAGCACCGGTCGAAATAGAACCTTGTTTTATCAAGGCACCTAATAATATTGGCATCTTCGGCAACGGCCATAACTACAGCCAGTGGGTCAACTTAATTCCGATACCTAACCTTTTAGCATGGTGGTTATAATAAATCAGACTCTCACCATATCCGTTAAAATATTCAACATATCCTTGTAATTGATCGTTAATAGGGAACGAACAACCCAACTGCATTCCCCCTTTGTTATCACTGCGTAAATTATTTCTAAGCAAAAACGCTAAAGAATGTTTGTCTAAAATACTCCAAAGCCCACCTAACTCTCCATAACCCATATATTTTTCAATATCGGGATTATCATCACCCGCAGGGTCAAGAGTCGTCATTTTTTTGTCTCCTGTTAATCGCTACCAAATCTTGAAGTTCCACACAAAGCTGTCTGTTGGCGCAAAGATAAAACCTAAGATAATTCTGTTCCAACTTCATGATAACTGCCCAGTTTGCCCATTAGACTGACGATTAAATAACAATGACGTTTGTTCAACCGGCAAACTCGATAATGACCAAGACTGGTGATACTAGCAGGCAATACAAAGTGGGGTTTATGAGGAATGATTGCAAAAGGATTTTTCGACGCCTGTTTTTTATAGCTCAACACGCTGCTTAAATAAAGTCGGCGCTTTATCTGCGCAGCTTTGTCGCAATTCACCCACCGTTTGTTCAGGCGTTACTTACTCAAGGGCATTTAATAAACACTTATTAATACCATGTAGCTCATTTTCTCCTGTCTCAGCCCTTGACTTAGCTCCTGTCTCGACTTCTGATGCATTGTTAACTGTGAGCACAACAGACAACAATAAAATGGCAGTTTTCATCACCCAATGCTTCTCTAGTGATATAACTAGACGTAAGTTGATGTTGCCTGCACAAATCAAGAATGCAGCTACTATTGGTGGTTTATCATATATAATTTTTCAGTATAACGAATGGCTTGTAACTGCCCTTAGCATTGACTCAACTTAACATATGCTTTGCGCTTGAAACTTATGGCTTACCCATGCTGTTAATCGAACCAATGCCGAGTTCTATTCACAAAGTACACCAAAGACAACATCACTGGCACTTCAACCAACACGCCCACCACAGTAGCCAAAGCTGCACCTGAATGTAATCCAAACAGCGAAATAGCCACAGCAACCGCTAATTCAAAAAAGTTAGACGTGCCAATCATACTGGCAGGCCCTGCAATGTTGTGAGGAAGCTTTAAACGTATCGCAAAAAAGTAAGCAATAGCAAAAATACCGTAGGTTTGAATGATAAGTGGTATGGCAATCAACACAATTGTCTGCGGTTCAGTCAAAATAGTTTGCGCTTGAAAACCAAACAGCAACACGACAGTGCCTAGTAGGCCAACTATTGACCAAGGTTTAAGCTTAGCGACAAAACTGTCCACACTTTTTTGTTCTTCTGTTTTTCCGGTTTTTTTATCTAACAAAGAACGGGTCAACGCGCCGGCCACTAAAGGCAATAACACATACAATAACACTGAACTAAGGAGCGTATTCCAAGGTACTTGAATATCACTGACACCCAATAAAAGCGCGGTTAAGGGCGCAAATGCGAAGATCATAATAATATCGTTAATCGATACTTGTACTAAGGTATAATTGGCATCACCCTTAGTCATTTGACTCCAAATAAATACCATAGCAGTGCAAGGTGCCACACCCAGTAAAATCATACCTGCAATATATTCGTTAGCTGATTCTGGATCGACCCAGTCGGCAAAAAAACCTTTAAAAAATAACCAACCTAAGGCAGCCATAGTAAAAGGTTTAATTAGCCAGTTAATAACGAGTGTTAATGCTAAACCCTTAGGCTTTTTACCAACGTCTTTGATAGATGAAAAATCGATTTGGACCATCATTGGGTACACCATTAACCAAATCAGTACCGCTACCACTAAATTAACGTGTGCATATTCTAAGCTTGCTATGAGAGCAAAAAAATCTGGAATAAGACTGCCTAAAAACACACCCAATATGATACTGATGCCCACCCAAACTGATAAGTAACGTTCAAATAATCCCATGTACTTGTTCCTTTATGCTTTTATTAAACACTAGTCAGCACGTTTATTAACGCGCTGACTTAATTGTTCTGCTGATTCAACACGCTCTGAATAACGATCAACTAGATAATCACTGTTGTCTCTGGTAAGCAAAGTAAACTTCATCAGTTCTTCCAACACATCCACCACACGATTGTAATAGGGTGAAGGTTTCATTCGGTCGTTGTCGTCGAATTCCATAAAAGCTTTAGCTACTGACGATTGATTAGGAATGGTCAACATACGCATCCAACGGCCTAAAATACGCATTTGATTAACCGTGTTAAAGGACTGTGAGCCACCACTTACCTGCATAACTGCCAACGTTTTCCCTTGTGTGGGTCGTACACCACCAAGATTTAGTGGTACCCAGTCTATCTGACTTTTCATAATACCAGTCATTGCACCATGGCGTTCAGGAGAGCACCATACTTGTCCTTCTGACCATATCATTAGTTCACGTAATTCCACCACTTTTGCATGTGTTGCGTCTTCAGCATCAGGTAAGGGTAAACCTGTTGGATCAAAAATACAGGTTTCGGCACCCATCGCATCTAACAAACGGGCTGACTCTTGTACCATCAGCCGACTAAAAGACCGTGTCCGTAATGAGCCGTACAACAAGAGTATTTTGGGTTTATGGTTGGAGTTATTTACTGCAAAGTCTTCTGTTCTGGGTACGTTAAATTCTATGTGCTCAAGGTTCGGCATAACTGAGTTCGAGTGAGGCTTAAATTGAGGCTTCGAATTAGGCTTGGACATTATGTTGCACCTAAATTAGTAAGGGCTGTTTTAAAAGCGGCCTTGTCTTTGATATCCACGTTTATGTTGCTCAGCTGCTCCACTCTTTGTCTTATTTGTTTAATAGTGGCTTTAAATGCATCGGCTATTTGTGTTTCAGATCCTTGTAGCTTAGATGGATCAGCTAAGCCCCAATGTACTTTTAAACTTTTACCAAACCACACAGGACAAACTTCACTGGCGGCGGAATCACATACGGTTATCACCAAATCAGGTGTAAATGTTTCAAAGTCATCCCAAGACTGGCTGCGTAAGCCGTCGATTGAAACACCCATTTCTTGTAAATATTTAATCGACAATGGATGCACTTCACCTGCCGGTTGACTGCCAGCACTTCTCGCGATTATTTTCCCTGCTTTGCCATGTTTGTTATCTTTGCCTTCTTTGCCAAGAGAAAACTGATTAGTGATCGCTTCAGACAAAATACTGCGGCAGCGGTTGTGGGTGCAAATGTATAAGATTTTCATTCAATATTATTCCGGTAAAAATTAACAGCAGTTATCTGTTAGTTTGGCTGTGTCTAAATTATGTAAACAATCATTTAAATATGTATGGTTGTCTTTAGTGGTTAGGGTGAGTACCTCAAGCGCCCATCTCGGTAAAGCTTGATTAATTTTATAAAACACCCATTTCCCTCGCCTTTGATCAGACAAAATTCCACATTTACGTAGCTCAGCTAAATGTCGTGACACCTTAGGCTGACTCAACTGCAGAGCACTAATTAAGTCACAAACGCACAACTCACCTTTGAGCGTGATCAATAACAAACACTTCAAACGAGTGTCTTCAGATAAACATTTATAAAAAGCGATAGGGGTCACTAAAAGCACTCAAATCAATACATATGAAATATCATATATATGATATTTCATATGTCAATAGTGTAAGAAGCAGGCGACTATTTGATCTTAAGGATTTAAACTAAGCGAATTATTCAGTTAGGAATCACTATGTCAAACGCACTGCCCTATCTCGCGCACTATGCAACACACCTGCAAGATGATATTCATCATTTACTGTCACAAGATAAACTGGGTGATTGGCTTAGAACACGCTATCCAAATACACATAACATTCCCAACGATAGCGAGCTGCGTGACTACGCAATGTTTCTAAAAAATCAATTCATGAAGAAAACTCAACCACTAAGTAAGGTGATATACGATAGCAAAATTCATATAGTTAACCACGCTTTAGGCCTGCACAGCTATGTATCACGTGTACAAGGTGGCAAATTAAAGAGTAAAAACGA
>CAZMDX010000100.1:0-8812 GCA_964564805.1 uncultured Pseudoalteromonas sp.
GAAACCAGCGAGCAAGAAGAAGCAGAGTCCATGCTGGATAAGTATTCAACTAATCTTAACCAAAGTGCAAAAGAGGGTAAAATTGACCCTCTTATCGGCCGAGATAGCGAACTAGAACGCAGTATTCAAATATTATGTCGCCGCCGTAAAAACAATCCATTATTGGTGGGTGAGGCTGGAGTAGGTAAAACTGCTATTGCTGAAGGTTTAGCCTACCGTATTGTGAATAATGAAGTACCAGAAGTTATTGCACAGGCGACAGTATTCTCGTTAGATATGGGTGCATTGCTAGCAGGGACTAAATACCGTGGTGATTTTGAAAAACGCCTCAAAGGCATATTGAAAGAGTTGTCAGCTCAACCAGACGCTATATTATTTATTGATGAAATACATACTATCATCGGTGCAGGTGCAGCGTCTGGAGGTGTAATGGATGCCTCGAATTTACTCAAACCTAAACTAAGTAGTGGCGAGTTACGTTGCATGGGTTCAACGACATACCAAGAGTACCAAGGCATTTTCGAAAAAGACCGTGCATTGGCTCGTCGTTTCCAAAAAGTAGACGTGATAGAGCCCACCGTTAGCGATACCACTAAAATTCTAATGGGATTAAAATCACGTTACGAAGCGCATCATAGTGTTCGTTTCACTCACAAAGCGATACGTGCAGCCGCCGAGTTATCTGCTAAATATATCAACGAACGTCATTTACCTGATAAAGCGATTGACGTCATTGATGAAGCGGGTGCGAGTCAACGTTTACTACCGGCTTCTAAGCGCAAGAAGACGATTGGTGTAAGCGATATCGAACTTATTATCTCCAAGATTGCACGTATCCCAGAAAAGTCTGTATCGTCTTCAGACAAACAAGTACTTAAACACTTGGACCGTGACTTGAAAATGGTTGTGTTTGGGCAAGACAAAGCTATTGATACTTTGACGGACGCTATTCGTTTGTCTCGTTCTGGTTTAGGTAATGAAACCAAACCTATTGGTAACTTTCTATTTGCTGGGCCTACCGGAGTAGGTAAAACTGAAGTGACTGCTCAGCTAGCCAAAGTATTAGGCGTAGAGTTGTTACGTTTCGATATGTCTGAATATATGGAACGTCATGCCGTGAGCCGTCTGATTGGTGCCCCTCCAGGATATGTAGGTTTTGATCAAGGGGGATTATTAACAGATGCGGTGATTAAGAATCCCTACTCGGTAATTTTATTAGACGAAGTTGAAAAAGCTCACAGCGATATCTACAACATATTGCTACAAGTTATGGACCATGGAACATTAACGGATAATAACGGCCGCAAAGTAGACTTTAGAAACGTGGTGTTAGTTATGACTACTAACGCGGGTGTGCAGGAAACTATTCGGACTTCTATTGGTTTTAAACAGCAGGATCATAGCCATGATGCAATGTCTGAAATTAAAAAAATATTTACACCTGAGTTCAGAAACAGACTGGACGCAACTGTTTGGTTTAACCATCTTGGAAGGGATGTCATTTTACAAGTGGTTGACAAATTCATTGTTGAACTACAAGTGCAACTGGATAATAAAGGTGTGTCATTAGAAGTCACCACTCAAGCGCGCGATTGGTTAGGCGATAAGGGATATGATAAAAATATGGGCGCACGACCAATGGCACGTGTCATCCAGCAACATGTTAAGAAAGAATTAGCACACGAGTTGTTGTTTGGACGATTGAGTCAAGGTGGAAGTGTCAAAATTGCAGTTAAAGATAATGCGCTCAGCTTTGAATTTTTCTCTGACAGCAAAGAGAAACCAGCGGTGCTTAACTCCTAATTTAGACTACTTATTAAATTAAATAGTTGAATGTCTTTAGACATAAAAAAAACCGGTATTGAAAAATATCGGTTTTTTTATATCTTTAAAATCTGTACTTGGGTTAAGTGCTCTACCTTATTAATCCCAGAAGTAAATAATGATTTATTATCTTGCGCGGTAGATGATACGGCCTTTGGATAGATCATAAGGCGTAAGTTCTACTGTTACCTTGTCGCCAGTTAAAATCCGAATATAGTTTTTACGCATCTTGCCTGAAATGTGGGCAGTAACAACATGACCATTTTCCAATTCAACACGAAACATAGTATTTGGAAGGGTATCCAACACAGTGCCTTCCATTTCAATACAATCTTCTTTCGCCATCTAACTCTGTTACCTCTAATAAATAAAATAAGTGTCTAAAAATGCCGCGAAGATTTTGCCCAATAAGGGAGCGAGTGTAAAGCTTTACCCTACTTTTTTTGTAATTAGTTGCCATTTATCGTCAAAAAAGCGCTCATGAGGTAAAAAATTCTGTTTATAGCTCATTTTCTGACAAGTATCTATTTGATATCCTAAATACAAAAAAGGTTTGTTTAACGACTTGGCAAGTTTGATTTGCTGTAAAATGGCAAAGTTTCCTAATGATCGTTGCTGTTCTTCGGGCTTAAAAAAGGTGTATAGCGCCGATAAAGAAGATACCAGGTTGTCTGTAACTGCTACACCAATCAGTTCGTCACTCGCGTACAATTCAATAAACAAAGCGTTATTCCAAGGACTCAAAACAAAACCTTGATACTGTTCTAGGGTTGCAGGGTACATGCTACCATCAGAATGACGTTGATTAATGTAAGACTCGTACAAGGGATAATATTCTGGCTTGTCACCATGGCTAATATTTACTGTTAAGTCCTGATTACGCTTCATGATGCGCTTTTGACTCTTTGATGGTGTAAACGTATTAACTGGTAGACGAATAGACTCACAGGCGTTACAAGAGCCACAATGCGGTCGATAAACTTGCGTCCCACTGCGTCTGAAGCCTGCGCTGATCAAATCATTGTATTCAAGCATAGTGGGTTGAGTATCACTCATAAAGACCAGGAGCCTTTCATCTTGATCTGGAAGATAGCTACAAGTGAAGGCCGTGGTGATACCAAATTTCATTTCCATACCGTTAGAGCCATTTAATCAGGTTAAGTGTTTGTGGTTGCCAAACACTTTTATCGAAGGTCTGCTGGCTTTGCTGTTGCAGCATAATCAAAAATTTATCTCTAGGCATCTCAATACAACCTAAGCTGGCTAGATGTGAATTTTGCATTTGACAGTCAATAAATTCTGCTGCTTGAGCCTTAAGTACTTCAACTAAACAAAAAAAGGCTACTTTAGACGCATTAGTGGCTTTATGAAACATAGACTCTCCGCAAAAAACTTTACCTACTACTATACCGTATAAGCCCCCTACAAGGGTATCTTCGTTCCATACCTCGATAGAGTGAGCATGACCATGACGGTGTAATTTCTTGTAGGCATTGATCATGTCATAAGTTATCCAAGTGCCAGAATCGTCCCTAGGAATGGTCGCACATTCGTCTATGACTTGGTCAAACGCGCTATTGATGGTGATCTGGTAGTCACAGTTGCGTACAAATTTTTTCAAACTTTTACTGCATTTAAAATTACCTATAGGCAATATGCCTCTAGGGTCTGGTGACCACCACATCACAGGTTCGTTTTGACTGAACCAAGGAAATATTCCAGATTGATAAGCTAGAAGTAGACGTTCGGCACTCAAATCACCACCAAATGCCAATAAACCGTTAGGTTCAGTTAACGCTATATTTACTGGTGGGAATATAAGTTTTTTATCGAGCTTAGTCAGAGTTAGCATAGGGGGTTCGTTATTGTTTTAGTTTGAAAAAGAGAATTAAAAAAGGCCTCAAGTCGAGGCCTTTGTAGGTAATTAAAATCACTCGTTATTCTTGAGCATCCAAAAATTTCTCAGCATCCAAAGCTGCCATACAACCAGTTCCTGCTGAAGTAATGGCTTGACGATAAATGTGATCGCTCACATCACCTGCAGCAAACACACCTTCAACACTGGTTTGAGTGGCATTACCCTCAGTGCCACTTTTCACTGTAATGTAGCCGTCTTTCATATCTAGCTCGCCCTCAAATATCCCAGTATTTGGCTGGTGGCCGATTGCAATAAACACACCCATCAAATCTATGTTTTCAGTCGCTTCAGAATCTGTGTTTTTGATACGAATGCCAGTCACACCCATTTCGTCACCGAGGATCTCGTCTAATTGTCGGTCTAAATGCAATGTGACATTACCATTTTTGGCTTTTTCCATTAAACGGTCAGCAAGTATTTTTTCACTACGAAAAGAATCACGTCTATGAATAACATGTACTTCGGAGGCAATGTTAGACAGATATAAAGCTTCTTCAACGGCTGTATTACCACCGCCCACAACTGCTACCTTCTGGTTGCGGTAAAAAAATCCATCACAAGTTGCACAGGCCGATACCCCTTTGCCCATGAAAGCTGTTTCTGACTCCATGCCAAGATATTTTGCAGAAGCACCGGTACTAATGATCAAGGAATCACAGGTATAAGTGCCTTGGTCACCAGTTAAGGTAAAAGGCCGTTTAGACAGGTCAGTTTTATTGATATGGTCAAAAATAATCTCAGTATCGAACTTTTCAGCATGTTTTTGCATACGGTCCATTAAATCAGGACCCGTTAACCCTTCAGGATCGCCTGGCCAATTCTCAACTTCTGTTGTGGTAGTTAATTGTCCACCTTGCTGAATGCCGGTTAGTAACACAGGATTAAGATTGGCACGCGCAGCGTATACAGCTGCGGAGTAACCTGCAGGGCCAGAGCCCAAAATTAGTAGTTTAACGTGTCTTACTACAGACATTTAACTCTCCAAATATTCTTTTTAAGCGTCACCAAAATGACCTAGGTTTAATGATTTTAAGACTGGTAAGATGTGGGCATGTGCAGTACTTTCAACATCCAAAGCGTAACTAAATTTTAGTAATCGGATCAAAATTATTTCTGAGCCGCCTGAATTGCCGTCAGCGCAATAGTAAATACGATATCGTCTACCAGTGCGCCTCGGCTTAAATCGTTAACAGGTTTACCCATGCCTTGCAGCATCGGACCAATACTGACTAAATCAGCACTTCGTTGCACAGCCTTGTAAGTGGTATTGCCGGTATTGAGGTCGGGAAAAATAAATACTGTAGCATGACCTGCTACTTTACTATTTGGTGCTTTGCTTTTAGCGACACTTTCCATCACGGCCGCATCATACTGCAAAGGACCATCTATTAATAAATCAGGGCGTTTTTGTTGTGCCAATTTAGTGGCTAATTTGACTTTTTCAACATCTGAACCAGTACCTGAGTCACCAGTGCTGTAACTTATCATGGCTACTTTAGGTACGATACCAAAGGCGGCAGCTGAGTCGGCTGATTGGATCGCAATGTCGGCCAGTTGTTCAGCATTTGGATCAGGATTAATAGCGCAATCGCCGTATACCAAAACCTGTTCAGGTAATAACATAAAAAAGATTGAGGACACTAGAGATACCCCTGGCGAAGTTTTGATTAGTTGTAGCGCCGGACGAATAGTATTGGCTGTTGTATTAATTGCACCTGAAACTAATCCATCAACATGATTTTGCTGCAACATCATAGTGCCTAGCATAACGTTATCAAGTAGCAGTTCTTTGGCCACTACCTCCGTCAATCCTTTATGCTTGCGCAACTCGACCAGCGATCGCACATACTGATTGCGAATGTCTTCAGGCTGTTTAATTTCTACTGAGTCAGGTAATTCAACACCCTGTTGTTGAGCAACTCTTAATATCTCGATTTTATTGCCTAGCAAAATACACTTTGCGATATTTCTTTGTGCACATATAGCTGCTGCTTTGATTGTTCTTGGTTCTTCGCCTTCTGGCAGTACCACGGTTTTGCAAGCTTGTTGTGCTAGTTGGGTCAATTTATAACGAAATGCCGGAGGTGACAGTCTTAGGGGTCTATCAGAGCCTTTTGAGATAGACGCTACCCAAGTAGTATCGATACAAGCAGCCGTATGATCCATCACGCGATTAATACGCTGCTCATCATCCGCTGGCACCTCTTGATTGAACATATGCAAGTTAAGCGAGGTTTGCCAAGTGTTATCGTTGGTCAGTAAAACAGGTAAACCAGTTTCTAAAGCTTGGGAGCAAAGTTGCCAAATTCGAGGATCTGGTTGATACCCTCCGGTTAAAAGTAGGGCACCAATTTTTGTACCATTTTGTGCAGCTAAACAACACGACACCAATACGTCGCTTCTGTCACCCGACATGACCAGTAGTGCACCGGGTTTAAGGACTGATACCATATTGTGGATTTCGCGGGCGCAGAAATGCACACTTCTCAGTCGTCTGTGTTGATAATCGCCCTCATTTAATAATTGTCCATTTAAGTGTTTGCATACATCAGTAACACGCGGAGCAATTAATTCAAAGTTCCAACTGACACAACCCAATAAAGCAAAGGATTTTGAAAAAATAGGCAAAGTGGATAACTGCTGCATAATTTGAGGAGTTTGGCTGTTGTCATGACTTTCTATTAATTCACTACTTAACCGGCCTTTGTCATCAATAGGTGCATTGATTTTATTAAAAATACAGCCGATGACTTTTTTACCTTTATGACCGCCATAACTGTCGGCTACGATTTCAAGTTTGTCGTTAAGTTGATTCAATCTCAAACTTCCTGGTGCACTAACCAACACAATCTGTGCATCTAAAGCGTTACAAATTTCTCTATTTAAACGCACCGCATAAGGATGGTTTTGGGTCGATACTAATCCTTCGATGATAGCGATATCTTCTTCGCCCGCGTTTTTTTCAAACAGTGCGATTATTTCTTCCAATAAAATATCTCTATTATCTTGGCTTATCATCTCTTCAACATATGATGTGGTAAGAGGCTTGGCTGGTTTTAACAATCCGACCTTGGTCGCTATTGTTGTCGACTTTTCTGCCTCGCCATCGCCTTGTCTAGGCTGTCCAACAGGTTTGAAAAAATTAACCTTTAGGCCTTGTTGCTGCATCACTCGCACCAATCCTAGGCTAACGCTGGTCAAACCGACGCTTGTACCTACTGGTATCAACATTATACGACGTGGCATAGTGACTCCTTAATGAGCAAATTGTATAGCATCTTTTGCAATTACCCATTCTTCATTGGTGGTAATTACAAAGATAGGCTTCGAGCTAGAATGACCAATGAGGCCAGACCGACCGAAACGCATTTCTAGATTTTTATCTAGATCAAGTTGAAATCCTAAATGCCCCAACTGTTTGATCGTGTTTTCTCTAATATAAGCGGAGTTTTCGCCAATCCCGCCGGTAAAAACCAAAGCATCTAGAGGTCCAACAATCGCTAAATATGCACCGATATATTTAACTAAACGGTAAATAAACATATCCAGTGCCAGTTTCGCTTGCTGATTGCCTTCTTTGATTTCCTGCTCAAGGGCTCTGCAGTCATTACTCAATTTTGACACACCCAGCAACCCAGACTCATTATTTAATAAGCGACTTACTTTATTGGCCGAATATCCCAGTTGCTCAATAAGGTATGTGGGTAAACTGGGGTCAATATCACCGCAGCGTGTACCCATCACTAACCCCTCCAAAGGGGTGAAACCTAAGCTGGTGTCGACAGCTTTACCTTGTTTAATGGCTGCTATACTGCATCCATTGCCTAAGTGTGCCGTAATTAAGTTACAGTCTGATAACTCCTTTTTAAGTGTATTTGCCGCCTCGTGTGCTACAAAGTAATGACTTGAGCCATGAAAACCGTAACGCCTAATATGATGTTGCTGGTAAAGTTCGTAGGGTAAGGCATATAAATATGCATGTTTAGGCATGGTTTGAAAAAAGGCAGTATCAAATACTGCAACATGAGGTACATCTGGAAAAGTTGTTTGAGCGCTATTAATGCCCGCTAAGTTGGCTGGGTTATGCAACGGCGCCATCAACGATGTTTGCTCGATGGCCTTTTTAACATCATCATCTATCAAGCTTGAATGTGTAAAGGTCTCACCGCCGTGTACCACTCGATGTCCTACTGCAACAATTTGTTGGCTTAAGTGTTCAAATTTTTTGAGTGTGTCGGCAATGACAATTAATGCTTGTTGATGGTTTGCATCAGCGGGTAATTTGGTATTATGTTGTTTGTTTAGGTAATTAAATCCAAATCTGCTAGAAACTGTGCCAAGATTTTCTGCTAATCCATGCAGCGGTGTTGTTCCTGTTTTGGCTTCGATAATGGCAAATTTAATAGAAGAACTACCACAATTAAGAACGAGAACGTATTGATCCATAATTTAAAATATTTGCTATTTAGAGGGGCGGTTTCCTAATAATAACGTTATGAGAAATCTTTGGGTACCGATAGTTGTATTATTATAACTTTAGGATGTAAGCTTATCCCTGAGTAAGCCGCTAGAATACATTTAAGCTTTATTACGGAGTCACTGAGTTGGCACAAACTATTACAGCAATGGTGAAAGATGGTCAGCAATATATGCAGACTTGGCCGATGCAACCACAGTTGTTTGGCATGTTCCCAGAGAGCAAAGTCATTCTGGCGACCAAATTTTCGATAAAAGTTATGCCTGCTCTTGCTGTTTTAACAGTTGCGGCACTAATTAATTTACAAGGCGTTGAGCGTTTACCTCAAGCTTTGGCTATAGGCGCGTTCTTTTTGTCACTACCCATGCAGGGTTTGATGTGGTTGGGGCATCGTTCAAATCAATATCTGCCGCCTACTTTAAAGCAATGGTACCTGGATATTCATTACAAAATGCAAATGCAAGGGTGTGCATTACAATCTCCTAAAGCTAGGCCAGATTACAAAGAGCTTGCTGTGTTATTAAAAACAGCTTTTGACGAATTAGATAAAGCATTTACTAAACGTTGGTTTTAGGTTTAGCGTTGACCAAAAA
>CAZMDX010000101.1:0-7723 GCA_964564805.1 uncultured Pseudoalteromonas sp.
TTTTTATTAAAACAAAAATTTTATGGTGGTAAAAGTGAGTTAGTTGATGTTTAACGAACCTTTATTATTTTAGCTATATAGGTTGTGATGTGTTGCCTTGATTTGATAACTGATGAAGACCTTAAGTGAGTCTGTAAAAAACACACAAAAATAGATGTATGAATTAGGACTAGATTTGTGTGTTTGATCCACTACAAATATAAGTTCAAAAGTCATTTGATAATAGCTACGATATGATGGGACATTGCGCTAGGGGATAAATATGAAATTATATAATGACTGACATTTATTAATAGTGAGTACAGTCGAAATGTTAAAATATAGATACGTTATTTTTTGTTTAGTTAAAAATGAGTTTATTTTTGTTATTAAGTTTATTCGTTAAACACTTTTACTCGCTGAATGTGCTTCAAAGGTGCTTCAAGTCAGGATATATTAAGTACTTCGAACATAGAGGATAAATAAAGTGTATAAGCAAGTTTTAACGGTTCTGTTAGGTTTTGTTTTTTTGATGGGATGTAGTGGAATGACTCCTAAGCTGGGGTTAAACAATGACAATTTAGTGCCATGCCCACAGTCACCCAATTGTGTGAGCAGTCAAATTACAGATAAAAAACATTTTATAGAACCGTTGTATTTCATTGGCTCACAACAAAAGACACAAGCACAGCTGTTACGAACACTAAAAACGTTGCAGCGAACAAACATCATAGACATTGAGGACAATTATATCCGAGTGGAGTTTACATCTAAAGTATTTAAGTTTGTTGATGATGTAGAATTCTATTTTCCTGTGACAGAATCCGAAACAACAATCATATACTTCAGATCTGCGTCGCGCCTCGGATATTCAGACTTAGGTGCTAACAGAAAACGAATTGAACAGATAAGTCAGAAATTAAAGTTATATCAAGAGTAATAAATACATTATTGGCATTGATCCGATAGGCTTACATTGTCTGGTTTTATTGTGCACAGCAAACGATTGAATTTTTATTTAGCTAATCAATATTAACTTTTTTACGTGCTGATTATATCTTATCGTCTATCCAGAAAGGGCTCCTAAAATGATTTTGTACGTACAATAAATGTATTATTCATTAATACTAGCCGATATAGATCCTATTAAGTCATGGAGCCAAATAAGTCGCAAAAAATTATCTTATTTATCTTTATTTACCTCAGTCAGGTATTTTGTAATACCTGTTTGAAAAAGTTTTAAAATACTCAAATGATGTAATAAAAGCCAGTGGTAAACACCTATTTTTTATTAAGGATTTCTTTAATGTTGATGAACCATAAGTTTGTGCATCCGTTGTTGGCTGTTTTTTTCGGCTTAATGTTGTTAGCCTGTGGTGGCTCTGATAAGTCAGGACAAGAAATACCCCCTACAACATCTGCACCATCTTCAAACCCAGTAGTTGTTGTCGAACCCGTTATCAGTCAATTCTCCTTTTTAGCTGAAAATAACCCTAGCCTTAATTCTAATTTAAATCTGTCAATATCTGGTAAAACCATTATGGGTAGTTTCCCAGCCGCAGCCGATTGGCAAAACATGATCGCCACAGTTGAACACACGGGTGAGTCATTGGTTGTTGATGATACTGCCCAGATAAGCAATGTATCTGTGCAGAATTTTAGTGATGTACAGACTTACACTGTGATGATGGATGATGGCCGTCAGGTGAACTATTCTGTCGATATTGTTGCTTTTACTGGTTTGCCTATTATTTACATAACTACAACGGGCAATGCATCCATCAACTCCAAAGAGAACTATGTAGAGGGTACTGTTGCTATTAAAGGTGGGCGTGACTTTGCTGGTGAGTCCTCTGTAAATATGAAAATTCGAGGCCGTGGTAATTCTACTTGGTTTTTACACCCTAAAAAACCGTTTCAAATGAAGCTAAAAGACAAATCAACAATGCTGGATATGCCGTCCAAAAAGAAATGGTTATTTTTGGCTGAGTACTCTGACAAAACTATGTTAAGAAATACCATTAGTTTTGAGATGGGGTATTTGAGTAACTTAGATTGGACACCTAAAAGCACCTTTGCTGAGGTGTATATCAACGATGAATATAATGGCACTTATAACATTACTGAAAAGGTAGAAGAGGGCAGTAACCGCGTCGACATTGGTGATGATGGATTTTTACTTGAAATTGACCAACTCGAAAGGTTAGATGCTGACGATGTATATTTTTATACTAATGCATTTTTGATTGGCATAAAAGAGCCTGATCTGGATTCAGATGATGAGCAATTCAAATATATTAAGGCCCATATCAATGAATTTGAAGCCACGTTATTTGCTTCAAATTTTGCTGATCCGATTAACGGATACGCCAAATATATAGATATTGATAGTTTTGTGGATTGGTACCTAATCAATGAAATTACTAAGAATGTTGACTCTAAAGATTTCTCGAGTATTTATTTTCATATGAAAGTAGGGGAAAAAATAAAAATGGGACCGCTTTGGGACTTTGACCTATCTTTTGGTAATGTAGATTATGCAGACTCGCGTTATGCGCAGGGTTTTTGGGTTAAAGACAATGCTTGGATCGCCAGAATGTTTAACGACACTGTGTTCGTGGAAAAAGTTAAAACTCGCTTTGCTTACTTTAAAGCCAATCAAAATCTGATCCTGGATAAAATAGACACCTATGCCGACAAGTTAAACTTAGCACAACAAGAGAACGATGCTAAATGGGGAACCTTGGGCATGTATGTTTGGCCTAATCCGGTCTGGTTTGACACCTACGGCGATGAGGTAGCAAACCTTAAGACCTGGTATTCACAAAGAATGACTTGGCTTGATGACGCTTTAAACAACCTTTAGAAAATTAATAAAGGTATGACAGACGATCAAAATTATAAGAAGATAGTTTAAACGTCTGCTTAATACTTCTCACGCCGCAGCCCTTAGTGTTAATAGAGCCGAGCGCAAACTATAGTAATTGTATGTTAACCATTGTGGTTGTGTGCTGTGGAATGAGTGTGAAAGGGTAGGGTAACTAACCCCATAATTTATTTATTGGTCTGGGATAAAATTTTTATTATTTGTTGTTGCCTAATTAACTCAAGCTCTCCAGTCATTGCCATTGTAGAGATGATGCTTTCAAGTTTAGGTATTAAGTCTTTATTTTTTTTGTGTAAATAGTGGAAAAGTAACCTCTTACCCAAAGGGGGACTTAAAGCAATGATAGTGTTGACACTGAGTTTTTTCAATTGCACTAAACCATTAAAGTGGGCAGTAATTGAATAGTCTACGATATTTTTACTTAGCGACTTCATTAAATTTCGACTGTCAGAAAATATAGCCACGTTTTGCATACCTTGGGTACAAAGCTCCGCATATTTCACACCGCGCACCCTGCCGATTAATTTACCTTTGAGAGAGCTGCAGCCAGCGAGTAAAAAGTCTTTGTTTTTAGAAAATACAGTCGGCTCGATATAGTTAATCGCAGTAGGGATTTTGATCAAATCTGGATAAGCTGAACCAATTTCCAATATACGATGAACCTCGCCATCTAATCGACCCTCACTGGACTCCAATAAAGCCCGCCTCCCCGATAGAGGTATGATTTCTATAGATATACCAGCCTTGGCATATATAACCTTGAGGACTTCGGCACCAACAATTTGATCTGGTGTATTCACCATTTGAGCAAATTTTAATGGCTCTGCAACCACTATTGAACTGGTTAGCATCAGTAACCCCAATAACTTAATTGGCATGTTTAGCAAATTTTAGGGACTCGAGTAGGAAAGTGAAAATTTTTATAACTATAGCAACAAAATTATGGCTCAACCATGACTACCTTGTCGTTTGATAGTTCAGTCGCGGATAATGACAATCAAGTCAGGATAAGTAACCTTAATATTGCTCGGCTGCCCTTTAAAATTCTAAGGGCATAGTCGCCTGTGCTTATCTATGTCATGAACCTTGTAAGGGTATTCTTGCCGTTGTTACTATTACATTGATATTGTGCTTTATGGGTCGTCATCAGTGGATTGTGAAAGGCGCTTTTGATAGATAAACGCGGCGCCTAGCATAAATAAACCGATGCCAATCATCAGGGCTACTTTTTGCCATAAAAGGGCGCTTTCTGCATCAACAAACCCAAGTTTAAGCAGTCCAACTAAAATAAACCCTAGGGCCAGTTTGGCCACAAATTTACTGTGTTTATAGGTGAAAAACAGATAACTGCCTTGCAATATTAACCATGGGCTAATGAGTAATGTTAGCTCCCATGCATTCAGTAAAAATGCGCCACTGATAGCAAATAAAGTATATTGCAGGGTGTAGCCGGTTTGGCTGTCGTTGAACAACTTTAACTCCAACCTATTCAGTGTTTTGTCCTTGATTAAAAAAGTCAGTGATACAACTAAACTGAGTAACACCCAAAGACTGCCACTAATAATGTGGTCACTACCCGTAGCTGAAATGCCAAGCCAAGAAACCAGCAAACTAAGGTAACAAAGGTAGCCAAGTATTTTTCGGTTTCTAAGTAGATTAGGGTGGTAATGCGCACATAAAGCTAAAACAAAAATATAGCCGCTGGTTAACGCTCCGGCTATATAAACATTACTCCATTTTTCCATATAGATTGCGATACATCCGGCTATAAAATAAAGGCCTAATGAGGCAACTTTTTTATCTAATAAAGTCACATGTCGCTTGTCTGCACTATATAAAAAATAACTCAATAAACCAAGTCCCAATACTGAAGACAGGCAGGTAAGTAAAAATTGGTTGTGATAAAAATCAATATAGAAGTCTAGGTTATATAGTGCAGCGCTAGCAAAAATTATTAAGGATTCTGTGCGAATAAAAGGGTGTTTAACGATACGGCCCAGTGCATAAGCAATAATCGCAGAGCACCACACTGCTAAAGCAGAAAACTCTGGGTAATGTTTGAGGACTGAGGGTAAGAATGCCAGCGGTATGATCAGATAAAAACCTAATCTCAGATATTCTGCTAATGTTGCTAAAAGCCGAGTGTGGCCAATACGACGGTAATATTCAGCAAATAACCAACATTCGAAAAACGCCAATAACAGGGCGACTTTGGCATAGTTCGGTAACTCCCTAAATGACAGCGATTGCACTTCGTTTATGCCTAATAAACAAATAGCGAAGATAGCTGAGCCCGCCACATAAGCCATGACCTCCGTGGTGTTACACACACCACGGTAACTTTTGAATAACAGCATTGTTTGTAATGGCAATATCGCCAAGGCTGACCACACGCCAAGTTGAACCCATAGTAGCGAAAGAACAAACACGCTGAGCCAAATTGATTCTGCAGGTCTTAGCAATGAGTTGAGCTTCACTTCCCAACCAACATCACAAGGGAAACGACTAAACAGCTTTCGCGAACAGAAAATCAAAGCACCAATGCTTGTAACAACCAAGATGCCTTGTAACGAAAGCAGCGCAGGATCCGGGTAATAGGGCAACACGGCAAAAACCCCATGTAATATAGCAAATGCTAACAGTCCATATGCCTCAATACGCACCGAAAAGTAGTTTTCTTTGAAGGCAAAATACAAAATAAATAGCCCTTCAAGGCCTATGGCAAAACCCCAATAATTTGGTGCAAGGCTACTGACTATTGCTACTAAAGCCCATGCACTGGCAAGCATGGTATACAAGCTAATAGTGTAGTTTTTTTGAGTTCTGGCCTTAAATAGTAATAGAATACTTAGTACGGCGTTGACTGTGGCAAGTGTGGGTAATATCCAAACACTGGTAAAATCAGCTTGGTAGAGGATCCCTATGTTAGCGAAAACCGCAATCACAATGAGTACTATTAGGTCTTTTGAATATGTACTCTGTTTGTTCAGTAAAGAGCAGATATACAGTAAAAACACACAATAAAAGCCTTGGCTAAAAAAGCCCACAAATATAGTTGTGGTGGTTGTCAGTAATAAGAATTCTATACAACTATAAGCAACAAATATGCTGATAAAACCCAACCATTTCCAGTTTTTACTGAAGGCCTGGTATAGGCTGGCTGATACCATAAAGCCTAAACCAATTAGGTAGTAAGCAGTGCCTAGCTGATCCAATTGTGAAATCAACGGAATGGCTCCTCCACCTATTACTGTCAGTGCGCTAACTATTTTTGCGTCGAATTTATTGGCTAAAATAAAACCGCTACAGGCAATAGCAAAATAGCTAAGTAACACTATCCAGTCAGGCAAAAGCTGATAAAAACTGCCCGCTACATAAACAGTCACAAAATTAAGCAACAATCCTAAACTGATAATAGCGGAACTGATTTCTGAGTACTTATCTCTCTTAGCTAAATATGCGCCACCTAGGGTAATGCCAATAGCGACTACAAACAGCAATAAAGACTTGCTTCCAGCACCTAGTTCACCAACAAGTAACTGAGTTAAATAGCCAAAACCACCTACTAATAGCGTAATACCAATCAGCATAAAGACAAATATTGGTCCTTGTCCTTTGGCTTGATAATGTTGGTATATATTAAGTAATGGGGAAGCAAACTTAGTGATAGGTGATAATAGGCCTAACACTAAAGTACTGGTCTCTTTTATCACAGAAACCATAAAAGAAGGTATATCGACTGAATCAGTTTTGGCGTTATTCGCTGGCCCATCAGACGCTGCTAGATGGTTTTGTGATTCTGTTGGTTTAGGCACAGACTGTTCAAACTCAGCTCTAACACCGATGTTATTTCCATCAGTCAGCGCTGATATTTTTTGTTCTAATCTTTGCAGCCGAGTTGAAAAATCTACGCGGATTAACGCCAGTTCCCTTTGTAAGTCTTCAATTTTCTGATCCTTTGATGACACTAATATCTTCTCTTTTTGGGACGTTTTTAAATAAACATGTTTAGAAAATAACACAGAGATTTTCAATTCTCTGTGTGATTCAATAATTAGCGATTAGTTGAACACATTTGTTATTTATCTTAAACACAATAGCCATTGAAACAAGTGATGAATGGTCATTCTCAATGACTATGCAACTTGGCTCCACACAGTGAAACTATGCTCGAACCGTTTTTGAGAACGACTGTGTTAGGTTATTTTCTATGATCCTGAGGTGAGGCGTTACCACTGGCTTTATGGTGCATAGGTTGACTAAGTTTGCATAGGAGCACAGTAAATGAATACCTAGATTGGCTGCAATCAGTCAATACTGCGAAGGTTGTTGTCGTAGCCAATAAAACTTTAGCTTGTCAATCCCGCAGCATAAGATGGTGCAATGTTCAGAAGACATCAAACGCTTGCTTGGTTATTCCATTTATGGCCCGTTTATGGGCATACTCGACGGTAAACACTCGAAACGTTTATTAGAACAATATAAGAAAGGATTTTGTAGATTTAGCTAATGATTCAGCGGCATCCAGCGAACTATTTTTAACTTGCCTTGCCTAGTTGGTTAACAAGCCATTACTTAAATACTCCTTAACTCGTTTAGCGAAGAGGCTTGCAGATAATTTTGACCTCCATCATTTTAGATACTCTGATTGTTTGTACTAAAATAATTCAATTATTATAAAAAAGCCCACTTTTAAAGTGGGCTTTGAGTTTCCTGTCAATAACTCATCTAATCAACCAATGCTTGATAAACGAGGTTTCTAAAATCATCGTGGTAACGATGAAAACCCATTGGTATAAATTGTGCCATAGAGATCATTATCATCTTCTCTTGGGGGTCAACTCTGAAGTAAGTTGA
>CAZMDX010000102.1:0-5921 GCA_964564805.1 uncultured Pseudoalteromonas sp.
TCGAGCACACGCAAAGGGTTACTTTCTAAGCGTCTTAAACTATCTTCATCTAACTCAGATGTACGAGTTTTCAAAAATGTGACGAGTTGCTCTTTATAAGCTACACGGGCCTCAGAAGAGCCCAAAGAATTTATTTCTAAAGTAACATATTGACTGATCCCAAAATTTTTCCACAACCTTGAACTTAGCAAAATCACTTCCGCATCTATATCTGGTCCTGCAAGTCCAAATACTTCTACGCCAAATTGATGAAACTGCCTGTAACGACCTTTTTGAGGGCGTTCATGGCGAAACATTTGCCCCATATACCAAAGACGTTGTTGCTGGTTATACAATAAACCGTGCTCATTTCCAGCACGCACCACACTGGCAGTCCCTTCTGGTCGAAGTGTAAGGCTATCTGAATTACGGTCAGAAAAAGTATACATTTCTTTTTCAACTATATCGGTGACTTCACCAATAGAGCGCTTAAATAAGTCGGTACTTTCGACGATAGGTGTCCGAATTTCTTGGTAACCATAACTGGCAACTACTTGGCGAATGCTGGATTCTACAAACTGCCAAAGTCCTGAGTCAGTTGGCAAGCAATCGTTCATTCCTCGAATGGCCTGAATTTTTTTCGACACTAAAAATAATCTCTCATGCAATAATTAAAAAAAAGCCCCGCATTATAGGGGCTTTATAGATAAACGTAAAATAATGACGTTAAAAAAGATAAAATATTAAGCAAACTTTTTCTTTAAGGAGGCGTCTTTTGCCTAATCCAATTGTTTTACATCGATTTTACGCTTTTCATCAAGCTGATTGGCTTTTGCTCGAATACGCTTTTCAAGTTGGTCCACTAGATCATCATTTGACAAACGTTCTTTTTGACGAACACCGTCTAAATAAAAGCCGCTCATATTTCGCGCGCCTGTTAAACCCAAATCTGAGATCTCTGCCTCTCCCGGCCCATTAACCACACAACCAATTATAGATACATCCATCGGGGTAAGTATGTCTTCCAACCGTTCTTCTAGCGCATTCACTGTACTTATTACATCAAACTCTTGGCGCGAACAACTTGGACATGCGATGAGGTTTATGCCTCTAGAACGAATACGTAATGACTTTAATATGTCAAATCCGACTTTTATTTCTTCTACTGGATCAGCCGCCAATGAGATGCGGATTGTATCGCCAATACCCTCTGCGAGTAACATACCTAGACCTACCGAACTTTTTACGGCGCCAGCACGAATGCCACCCGCTTCTGTGATCCCTAAATGTAGGGGTTGATCGATTAGTTTGGCCAGAAGACGATAAGACCCTACAGCCAAAAATACATCTGAGGCTTTTACACTGACTTTGAATTGCTCAAAATTGAGCTTATCTAAAATGTCCACGTGACGCATTGCGGATTCAACTAACGCTTCTGCCGTAGGCTCACCATATTTTTCTTGGATGTCTTTTTCTAACGAACCGCCATTTACACCAATGCGAATAGGAATGCCTTTATCTTTGGCACAGTCAACGACTGAACGAACTCTATCCATACTTCCAATGTTGCCGGGGTTGATACGTAAGCAATCCACTCCGTACTCTGCCACTTTCAAAGCAATACGATAGTCAAAGTGAATGTCCGCAATCAGCGGAACAGTCACTCGTTGTTTAATTAATTTAAACGCTTCAGCTGCATCCATTGTAGGTACAGATACTCTGACTAAATCGCCTCCCACTGCTTGAATACGTTTAATTTGCGCTACTGTTGCTTCAACATCAGTTGTCGGAGTATTCGTCATGGACTGCACAGCGATGGGGGCACCGTCACCTATAGGCACACTACCTACATAGATACGTTTAGAAAGCCGGCGTTTAATAGGTGATTCAGAAAACATATTGATTACTTAGCTCTATTCATTCGGTCAATTATTCAGATAAAGGTAAATCAAATTTGGCAATACGCCCTGAAGGCAAGAAGGACATATTTAATGATTCACCTGCGTAACTAATTTTTACCACTTCTGGCGCACCTAATGTGACGACAAATGGAGGAATACCTGTCACTGGCATAACTCTGCCTTTAACTTTGACCCCATAAGCAATGTTTTCACCTGTTGCATCAGACAAATTCATCCAACAATCACCAGAAAATTCAAATATTAACTCAACAGGTGTGTCGGGCTCATTTTCTATGTTTGATGTAATCTCTGCCTGTTCAGGCGAGATGCTTTTATCATCTACCGTTTTTGCGAAAGCAGATTGCTCATCTGCACTTCTTTTATCTCTATTTTGCTCTTTAATAACTGTCGAAAAATTTATATCCGTTATATCGTCAGGCGGCGCTACAGCATCCGTGGGTGTGGACATTAATGTTTCTAAGCCTAGTGTTGATTTTTCTTGAACATTAATATCTTGTGTGACGGTTTGAGAATAAGTATTAGTATTTGATTCTGTTGAAGTAATAGTTGAGCTTTGCTGAAACCACCAAATTACGACTAGAGCAACTACCGCGGCGACAATTAGGTAAGTAACTAGCATCAACTTGTCATCATTGGCTTGATTAGCAACCCTGCGGGAGAAACTTTGAAGTTTAACAGGTTCTTTTTTCTGGGTACTTAGACTTTCAAAAGCACCCAAAATGTCCTCTTCACTAACATTGACGTGTTTAGCATATAATTTTAAATAACCTCTGACGAACGTCAATGAAATATCAATATCGTAGTTGTCTTGCTCAATATCTTCAATCAGGGCTTTTTTTAATTTCATTTTGTCTGCAATATCTTGGGTCGACAAATTAACCCGTTCGCGAGCCTCTTTTAATATCTGACCAGGTCCTTGCATAACCACTTTTATCTGTTGTACTTCTTCATTTTCAATCATAGTTTAACTTTACTCTACGGCATTTGGGGCAACTAAAGATAACTTTTTACCAACGTAAATAGCCGACGCATCGACCAAACTATTCCAGTCTATCAGACGTTGCATTTTGATGTTGTATCGAAGCGATATCCGATATAAATTCTCACCTTTAACAACAATATGAACATTTGGTTTGTCCAACGTTTCTGACTCATTAAAAAAGTCTTTATGTTTTTCTTTGTTGGAACTTGTTACATGTGTTAACAACCCGTTTTTACCTAACGATGGTATCGAAACTATCGGTTTAGTCTCGACCGCTTCCGACGTTACAGGTCGAATAACTAATTTACTAACTGTATCAAAAGTCGACGGTGGCTCAATTGCCATGGCCTTAGTTACTGGGTCATTAGGAAATAACCTTCGTAACATATCTAAATATACTTTCGAAGCAGAATCGTTACCTGTACCACTTTCTATCTTCATTGCCATTAGCAGACTTTGCGGACTAGTTTGCGATGTTTTTTCATAGCGATTAAGGATAACTTTTGCTTCTTGCCATTGTTGAGTTTCAACTAATGACTGCGCTAGAAGATAGAGACTGCTGGCTCTTCCTGGTTGATGATTAACAGCACTTCGCAGATATTGAATAGTCTCTTCAGGGCGGCCTTGGTCTCGACTACACATAGCCAAATTTTCATAAGTTTCAGCGCTGGAAGCATAGCTGACAGTATTGACCGCTTTCAGAAAATATTTTTGAGCTTTATCGTAATTACCATTCTGGCACAAAAAGGCTCCATAACTATTAGCTATATTGGCGTTTTCTGGCTCGAGGTCCATAGCAAATTGGTAAGAATTTTCAGCAAGTTCTAACTCGCTAACACTTTGATAATAATAAGCCATAGCAAAATTGGCATCTGCTGACCTTGGTGCAAACTTTAATGCTTTATCTAAATTAAATTTTGCCTGGCTAAAATTACCATTTTTAAGGTAAGTCAAACCTAAGGAAACACGCGTTTTGGCCGCTTTTTCCTTATCAAAATTTTGCCCGTAAGTTTGACTAGTGCATCCACTGAGCACCATCAGCATAGTAAATGCGATACCAATAATTTTTGGCGTGGAATTCATTGAGACCTATTTGACGTATTGTCGATAATAAATTTATCCTGCCATCTTGACTGAAATACTCTCGCCCTTCAGCTGTTTTTTCAATATTCTTTTTGTGCGGTCTACAACTTCACCCACTAATTGGCCACAAGCAGCATCAATGTCATCACCTCTTGTACGTCGAACTACGACTATTAGTCCATATTCCATAAGGACTTTGGCAAAACGGTCAATACGTGAATTACTAGAACAGGTATAAGGTGAACCTGGGTATGGATTGAACGGAATAAGATTTATTTTACACGGGGTATCTGACAATACTTTTGCTAATGCATGAGCTTGATCGGTACTGTCGTTAACTCCATTCAACATGACATATTCAATCGTAACTTTACCTTGGTTAGCATTAGATTTGGCCAGATACCTTCTGACACTAGCTAAAAAAACTTCAATCGGATATTTTTTATTAACCGGAACAAGTACATCTCGTAAAGCATCATCTGGCGCATGCAGGGATATAGCTAATGCCACATCTATTTGGTCACCTAACATATCAAGAGCAGGCACCACACCTGATGTACTTAATGTCACTCTTCGTTTAGACAGGCCGAAGGCAAGATCGTCCAACATAAGCTGCATAGCAGGCACAACATTTTTGATATTTAATAGCGGCTCTCCCATACCCATCATTACTACATTAGTAATGGGACGTTTAGCCGTATCGTTATTTAATCCTATTGTGGTTGCCACTCGCCAAACTTGGCCAATGATCTCAGATACTTTTAAATTACGATTAAAGCCTTGCTGAGCAGTAGAGCAAAAAGTACAAGCGAGTGCACACCCTACCTGAGAAGACACGCAAAGTGTTGCACGGTCGCCATCTGGTATCCAAACTGTTTCAACTTCCTGACCACCTTCTAGTCTTAAAGCAAATTTGATCGTGCCGTCTGCCGCAGTTTTCTGGTAGGCAATTTCTGGTGCCTTGACTTCACATCGAGCTTGGAGTTTGGTCCGCAAGACCTTATTGAGGTTTGTCATTTGCTCAAAATCAGCCACTCCTTGCTGGTAGATCCACTTCATGACTTGTTCCGATCTAAAAGGCTTTTCTCCCATCTCATTAAAAAAAGCACGTAAACCGTCTCGAGTTAAGTCAAGTAAGTTAATTTTTTTTGGTTGGGCAGATACCAATTCAGTTTTCACAATAAACCTCTATATACAGACTAATAAACTATTTTAACTGATTACTCAGCTTTTGCAGTACAGATAACTAGAACACTTTATAATGTATAATAATTGTTAGCTAAAATATTTAACTAATTACACAAAAGGGAGCCTAAGCTCCCTTTGTTAAACAGATATAAACTTAACGAGTGCGTGGGCAGACTTCTTCATCACTAAAGAAGTAAGCAATTTCACGAGCTGCTGATTCAGGTGCATCGGAACCGTGACAAGCATTCTCATCAATAGAAGCAGCGTAATCAGCACGTAAAGTGCCTGCTAACGCATCAGCCGGGTTGGTAGCACCCATGATTTCACGATTTTTTAAAACAGCATTTTCACCTTCCAACACTTGAACCATAACTGGACCAGACGTCATGAAAGAAACCAAAGCAGCAAAAAAAGGACGTTCGCTGTGTTCTGCGTAAAAGCCTTCTGCTTGCTCTTTGCTCAAATGTAACATTTTTGAAGCGACTAATCTAAGACCAGCGGATTCAAAACGATTGTAAATAGCACCGATAACATTTTTAGCAACTGCATCAGGTTTTATAATAGAAAAAGTGCGCTCTAAGGCCATTTTCTTAACTCCAGTATTAGTAATATTTCGTCCTAATATTTCGCTCTAATCTTTCGCCTTAATATTCTGTCTTAATAGTTTGTCCATAATAGGACAGACAGATAAATAAATAGACAGATAATTAGACCGATAAAAGACACACAAAAGGACATATAAAATTCGCGCGGATTATATGCAATTA
>CAZMDX010000103.1:0-2932 GCA_964564805.1 uncultured Pseudoalteromonas sp.
AGTTTAACAGCCTTATTGCCATTACTTCATCAAAATTCACATACCGACTGGCATCAAAAATTTAAAGATTTATACGCCATCGAATACGAAAAAGTGATTAAAGAAGATTTATATCCTACAAAAGAAGGCTTAACGATGGGAGAAGTAATAAAAGAAATCAATATTCAAACCAAAGGTGACGCTGCTATTGTGACTGATGTTGGTCAGCATCAAATGACTGCCTGTCGTTATGCGGAATTCACCACCACTAAAAGCAACATTACTTCTGGTGGATTAGGCACTATGGGCTTTGGTTTACCAGCAGCTATGGGTGTACAAATGGCCCACCCAGAAGCGGTATCTGCTGTTGTCACCGGCGACGGTAGTATTCAAATGAATATTCAAGAGCTAGCCACTTGCATGCAATACAATTTACCTATCAAGATCATTTCTTTGAACAACCGTGCTCTTGGCATGGTGCGTCAGTGGCAAGATATGAATTATAAAGGCCGTCATTCTAGTTCTTATATGGATTCAATGCCCGACTTTGTAAAATTAGCAGAAGCCTATGGCCATATTGGTATCAGGGTAACTAAGCCCGAAGAGCTTGACGAAGCCATGGCTAAATGTTTTGCGGCCAAAAATAGATTGGTCTTTATGGACATAGAAATTGATCAAAACGAACATGTATATCCTATGCAAATAAAATTTGGCGCAATGGATGACATGCGATTAAGTAAGACGGAGCGTACATAATGAGAAGAATCATCTCTGTATTAATGGAAAACGCTCCTGGATCACTTTCGCGTATAGTCGGTGCATTTTCGCAACGTGGATACAACGTTGATTCTTTGTGCGTGGCGCCAACAGATGACAAGAGTTTGTCACGCTTGACGATAGTGACGGAAGCCGACGACAAAGTGATTGAGCAAATCATCAAACAAGTTAATAAGCTAATTGACGTGTTAAAGGTAACTGATTTATCTGATGGTAATCACGTTGAAAGAGAATTGATGTTGGTGAAAGTTGCAACTCGCAGTGAACTTGTTCGCGCAGAGATTAAGCGTAATGTTGATATATTCAGGGCTCAAATTGTAGACGTAGATGCCAACAACTATACAATCCAAGTAACAGGCACAAGTGACAAGTTAGATGCTTTCGCCTATACATTGAGTCAAAGCACCGAGATTATTGAAGCATCAAGAACCGGTGTATGTGGGTTATCACGAGGCGAAAAAGCGCTTCGTCCTTAACATTACTTAAGATTATAAAAGGCCCGAAAGGGCTTTTTTGGTAAGTGAATTTCAAAAACGTTGAATAACATAGCCAGTTAGGTATTTAAAACAAGCTTTTTGTAATGAAAAAACAAGATTTTGTAATAAAATAACGCCTTTTTGTATATCGATTGATTATATATCTATATTAAAATGGAATATCAAATAAAAATAAGTCCATTAAAAACAACTGTTTGTATAATTAACTTCTGGTTTATCATATTATTTACAATTTATTAATCAAATGATCTCAGAAAAAAAACAATGTTTTTTTGTAATTTAATTACAATTAGTTTCATAGGTTGAGGTAGCAAACTCACCGACTGATTGGAACTAGTTAAATTACTGAGGTGTTATTATGAAAAAGTTACTATTATCTGCAATTTGTACCGCTACGTTATCGTTAAACGCAAGCGCATCATTAAAAAGTGCTAACAACTTTAAGTTTGTAGGCGACACGCAATATGCTGAACTTTGCCAAGCCGCTGCAACGAACGATTTAGCTTTGTTTAAAAGAAACGTTAAGCAACACGGTTTTCGTTTAGGCACGAGTAAAAACAAAATGTTATCGCTTTTAGCGAGCGCAGATAACTTCCAATGTGCTGGCCAAAGTTTAGTTGAGTTTTCTGAGTCACGTGGCTCTCAAAACATTGCTGATTACATATCAGGTTCAGATGTTAAAGCTATGACAGCATCGAAAGAAAAATATAAATTTATTGGCGATAAGAACTTCAAAAACTTCTGCAAATCTGCGGTAACAAATAATGTTAATTTGTTTAAACAAGCTTTAAGTCGCCAAATTGGTAACTTAGGCTTTTCTAAGAAGGAAGTGATGGATAAGGTTCTTGACGCTGATAATGTGACATGTGCTGGAGAAAGTTTAGGTGAATTTTTCCAATCACGTGAAGCCAGTAACGTGATCAATTATATAGCCGAAAAAACGGTAAAGTAAACTCGATATCTAAAAGCAATACGAAAGCAAACGGTGAAAGTCGTTTGCTTTTAGTGCTTCTGAAAAGAATAAATGTTAGCTACCAAACAAGTTCTGCAAAATGTAGTCTGCACATGGACTCGTATCTATCATTTCCACCTACTTCTACTTGTTTGCCTTCTTTTACTGCTTGTCCTTTATCATCGATCCTGACCACAAAGGCGGCTTTTCGTCCACAATGACAAATAGTCTTTAACTCGATCAGCTTGTCAGCCCAAGCTAAAAGATAACGACTACCTTCAAAAGTTTCAGCTAAAAAATCTGTTCGCAAGCCATACGCCAATACTGGAATATTGAGATTATCGACAACATAAACTAATTGTTTGACTTGCTGTTTTGTTAAAAATTGAGCTTCATCGATAAATAGGCAGTTTACTTTATCTTTGGTTAATAGCGCTTCAATGGCAGATTGCATATTAGTTTGAGGTGTGAATAGGTGTGCTGCGGACTCAAGGCCTATTCTGGAAGCTACTTTGCCTTCACCATATCTATTGTCTAATGCAGCAGTAAAAATTTCAGCATTCATACCTCTTTCTGCGTAGTTGTAAGCAGATTGAAGCAAAGAGGTGGACTTACCCGCATTCATCGCCGAGTAATAGAAGTAAAGTTGCGCCATGGATAAGTTAACTCATTTTAAAAGAGGGTATATTGCCCTGATTAGTTTCAATTTAAAATAACAATAAAAGGT
>CAZMDX010000104.1:0-14648 GCA_964564805.1 uncultured Pseudoalteromonas sp.
TGTCTCAGTTTTTAATGAACCGAGCTGGCATTGAAACAGAAGATTAGCCATATCTTTTAGGAACCACCTCTTAGGAACCACTTCTTATATGTCAAATGTAACGTTTTATCTACTTGATGAAACAGACGACACACACCAACAGCCAGCGCACTTTGCGCTGGCTTGTTTGTTGGCAACCCGCAGTTATCGACAAAAACAAAAATGTTTAGTCTATTGCCAAGATCAAAAACAGGCTGAACAATTTGATGAATTGTTATGGCAGTTGCCTAACGACGCTTTTGTTCCTCACAATCTGACCGGAGAAGGTCCATTAGGCGGAGCCCCAGTTGAAATATGCTGGCAAACACCTAGTCAATTTAATAGATCTGTACTGATTAATCTGGCCGATAACATTCCTGATTTTCATCAAAGATTTAGACAAATCATTGATTTTGTTCCTGCAAAAGAACAGCTAAAACCTCTGGCCAGAGAACGCTATAAACAATACAGAGCGGCAGGTTGTCAACTCGATACTCTAGCCGCCTCAAGCATTAACGAGACACAAAATAATGGATAAGACATTTAATCCACAAAATATAGAACGCCATATATACCAAAAATGGGAAGACAGCGGGCAGTTTAAGCCTTCTGGAGAAGGCGAGTCATACAGCCTCATGATACCGCCACCAAACGTGACGGGGAGTTTGCATATGGGTCATGCGTTTCAACAAACGATTATGGATGCTTTAACCCGCTACAAACGAATGCAGGGTAATAACACTTTATGGCAAGTGGGTACTGACCACGCAGGTATCGCCACTCAAATGGTGGTAGAACGTAAATTAGCTGCACAAAATGGCCCGACTCGAAAGGAGTTAGGTCGAGAAGCGTTTATCGATAAAATTTGGGAATGGAAAGCCGAGTCAGGTAACACTATTACCAATCAAATGCGCCGTTTGGGTGCTTCGGTCGATTGGGATCGTGAGCGTTTTACTATGGATAAAGGACTTTCAAACGCTGTGAATGAAGTATTTGTTCGACTTCATTCAGAAAATTTAATCTATCGCGGTAAGCGCCTAGTAAACTGGGATCCTAAGTTACTGACTGCCATATCTGACTTGGAGGTCGAGAATAAAGACAAAAAAGGCTACATGTGGCACTTCCGTTACCCCTTGGCTGACGGGACCAAAACAGCAAAAGGTAACAATTATTTAGTCGTAGCGACCACCAGACCTGAAACTATGCTAGGTGACACAGGCGTAGCTGTAAATCCAGAAGATCCCAGATACAAAGACTTAATTGGCAAATTTATTGATTTGCCTTTAGTGAATCGTCGTATACCGATTGTAAGTGACGAATATGCAGATATAGATAAAGGTACGGGCTGTGTAAAAATAACCCCAGCACATGATTTTAACGATTATGAAGTGGGTAAACGTCATAAGATGCCAATGATCAATATTTTGACTTTTTCTGGTGAAATACGCCAGCAAGCTGAAATATTCGATACCAACGGTGAACCAAGTGATGCCGTTAGCTCGACACTACCTGCAGAGTTTCAAAACTTAGACCGTTTTGCAGCCAGAAAAGCCATCGTAGCCAAATTCGATGAAATAGGCTTATTAGATGAAATAAAAGACCATGATCTGACTGTGCCCTATGGCGACAGAAGTGATGTGGTGATTGAACCTATGTTGACTGACCAATGGTATGTACGTGCAGCACCTTTAGCCAAAGTCGCAGCAGATGCTGTCACTAATGGTGAGATTGAATTTGTTCCCAAACAATATGAGAACATGTATTTTTCTTGGATGAATGATATCCAAGATTGGTGTATTTCTCGGCAGTTATGGTGGGGCCATAGAATACCTGCTTGGTACGATACCCAAGGTAACGTTTATGTAGGACGCAATGAAGCAGAAGCACGTGCGGAAAATGGCCTGGCTGCTGATATAGTCCTTAGACAAGACGATGACGTGTTGGACACTTGGTTCTCCTCTGCATTGTGGACATTTTCTACATTAGGATGGCCTGAAGATACTGAAGACTTAAAAACCTTTCATCCAACGGATGTTCTGGTCACAGGTTTTGATATTATTTTCTTCTGGGTGGCCAGAATGATCATGATGACGATGCACTTTGTCAAAGATAAAAATGGTAAACCACAAGTGCCTTTCAAAACGGTCTATGTGACAGGGCTTATCCGCGACGATGATGGCAATAAAATGTCTAAGTCAAAAGGCAACGTTATCGATCCCTTAGATATGATAGACGGTATTTCTTTGGAAGATTTACTTGAAAAACGTACCGGCAATATGATGCAGCCAAAAATGGCTGAAAAAATCAAAAAACAAACGGCTAAGCAGTTCCCTGATGGTATAGAGTCCCATGGTACCGATGCATTGCGTTTTACCCTTACGGCTCTTGCCTCTACTGGGCGCGATATCAATTGGGATATGAAACGCTTAGAGGGTTATAGAAATTTCTGCAATAAATTATGGAACGCAAGTAACTTTGTTCTGATGAATACCCAAGAACATGACTGTGGGTTTGACTCAATTTCTACTATGACGTTCTCACTTGCGGATAAGTGGATCATTGGGCAATACCAAGACACTATAAAAAGTTATCGTGATGCAATGGATACCTATCGTTTTGATATTGCTGCACACACACTATATAAATTCACCTGGGATCAATTTTGTGGGTGGTATATAGAGTTAACTAAACCTATTTTATTACAAGGTACCGCGGAGCAACAACGTGGCACTAGACATACTTTAGTGACAGTTTTAGAATCTTTGTTGCGTTTGATGCATCCTATTATGCCGTTTATAACAGAGACTATTTGGCAAGATGTATCTCCACTCGCTAACTGTCATTCTGCCACCATTATGAATCAAACATACCCTGAATATGATGCTACTAAGGTTGATGCCACTGCGATGCAAGATTTGGAATGGGTTAAAGGTTTTGTATTATGCATTCGTTCTATTCGTGGCGAGATGGATATAGCGCCAAGTAAACCTTTACCGGTGTTATTACGCAATGCATCTTCCGAAGATATCAGGCGGCTTGAAGAGAACGCCATATTTTTACACTCTATTGCCAAACTGGAGACTGTGACAATATTAAATAAAGATGAGAATGCACCCGCTTGTGCCACTTCTTTATTGAGTTCACTTGAAATCATGATCCCCATGGCAGGCTTAATCGATAAAGACGCTGAACTAGCTCGTATTGCCAAAGCATTAGATAAATTAGAAAAAGATTTTGCTCGTACTCAAGGTAAGCTGTCGAATGAAAAGTTTGTGCGTAATGCGCCTGAGGCGGTAATTTCTAAAGAGAAATCCAAGCTAGCCGACTTTACTATGCAGATGGAAAAACTGCATGAACAGCGAAGCAGTATCGAATCTCTGTAAAAATTCTCCTCAGTAATGGATGTGTTGTCGATAGTGGTGACACATTCACACCAGCTGACATTTTTTGTCACGTTGAATAATAATTTTATATAGGTAGTAGCATATTGGTTATGATTTCTCGCATTTTAATTAGTCTATATTTACTTTTACCAATAATAGTCGTAGGTGGTGCTACTGCAAATGAAAAACACTTAACCTTGGTGTTCGCCGGCAATATGCCTGATATAGGTACACAGACCTATGGTACTTTCACGGGCCTTGCTGGTTTATTAGAAAAAATGCGAACCGAAGACACCCCTACAATATTTACCTTTGCTGGAGGAAGTTTAGGACCAAGCCCTTTATCTAGCTTAGATAGTGGTTCACACATCATCGATATTCTGAACACATTAGAGCCTGATTTGATGACACTTACAAAACGCGAGTTCAGTTATTTTGAAGATGAGCTCACCTTACGCTCTTATGAGGCCGCTTTTCCAATTGTTAGCAGTAACCTTTTTGACCCATTAACCAACGGAACTCTTGAGGGTATTTTAACCAGTCTTATTGTTGAAAAAGATAACACCAAGGTTGGTTTTATTTCAATTTTAGACGAAGAGGTAGTTGAAGAGTATTTATTAGAAAGGGTCAGCATATTTGAACCTCGACAAGTCATTCAAGAGAAAATTGCTGAACTCAAGCAAAAAGGTGCTGAATTGGTGGTGCTGGTTTACTCCAAAGAAAGAGACTATTATCAAACTCTTATATTTGAAAATAAAATTGACTTTGCTTTAAGGGTGCTCAATGTAGATACGCAACATCAATCTAACAAGGTCTACTCCATTTCCGGTCAAAAGCCATTCATGTTGCTTCGCATGAGTTGGCAAACTGATAGCTTATTAAAAAATCTCACTATTGACACCCCAAAAATTAATTACTCTTACCAGCCGAGTAAACCCACAACTTCATTGCTAGTTGATGAATACAACCACAGACTAGATAGACTACTCAGTCAGAAAATTGGCTTTTTTGGTAATGAAGTTCAAACAACAAGAAGCCTAATCAGAACGATGGAAATGCCGTTTGGCAACTTCATCGCTGACACACTTAGACACTATGCAAAAACCGATATTGGATTAATTAATGGTGGCGCTATACGTGGTGATAAAATTTATACTAAAGGATCGTCTATCACCAGAAGGGACATTGCTACAGAAATTCCTTTTAGGTCAAATGTCAGTGTTTTATCTGTAACAGGGGCACAATTAATACTAGCTTTAGAAAATAGTGTAAGCAAAGTTGAAATTGCTGAAGGCCGGTTTTTACAAGTCTCAGGGATATCTTTTACTTATTCTATTAACAAACCCGTTGGCGAGCGCGTACAAAGCGTCAACATCAATGGAAGTTTGTTAGAGCCTAAGAAAAGATATTCAGTCGGCACCTCTGATTATCTGGCAAGCGGTGGGGATGGCTATGATGTATTTGTAGACGCCCTGATCCTAGAACAAAACAATCAACACCCCCCTTTGTTAGCCGATGTTGTTATTCGCATGATTCAGCAGCAAAAAACCATATCCCCTAAAATTGAATTTAGAATAAAGCGAGTTTACGAATGACTACTTCGTCAACAAAAAAAGAAGCACGAGTATCACTGGTAAAAGTGTTTAGTGCTGGCTTAATAGGAATATTATTTGTTTTTATTCTACTGAGTTATTTTACCTTTTCGCGCTTACTGAGTTTTGAATCAACATTGACAGACATATCTAATAAATCCTTACCCAATCTAATACGGATAAGTCAACTTTATAGTCAGGCGTCCAAACTATTAGAATCTACAGAACTTTTGTCAAAATCCTCATCCGATGCATCAAAACGTTTGGCTGAAAAACAACTTCAGGCCAACCTGATAAATATTCGTAAGTCAGCAAAAAAAATATTTGCAAATGAGTTTTTAGATACACAAATAAATACCATCTCTATCGAATTAAATGAATTCTCTGATTTAATAGAAGAACGTTTGCAAACTAAAAACATGATTGAGTTATTAAGAACACAGGCGTATGAGCTCAATCTTCGAGCGATTGATACGAAGAGACTCAACTCTTCAACCTGGGTGTTAAAGTTTTCTCAAGTGTCAGTAAATGTAAGCAGAGTATTGAACGAAAAAAGACTACAAAGAGTTAGATTTTCATTTAATCAATTAAAGGAGCAGCTCAACGAAATCAGCGCTATTTCTGCCAAAAAACAAAATAATGTGGCTAGGCGTCAATTAACCGAGCAGTTTAAAACATTACTTTTTAATGAAAATGGAATGGAATCGTTAAAAATAAAATCTTTGCGTTTAGAAGGTAGAGCTTTAGGAAGAGAACGTTTTGTCCATAACTTAATTGTAGATTATGTGGCGCAACTTGGTTTTTTTACTAATCAAACAGAGCAAAATATCACATCACAAGTAGCCTCTTCGGTTATTAAAATGAAAGAACAAACACAGCTCATCAAGTTAATATTGATAGGGGGCATTGTCTTTTTGATAGCTATCGTCATTTTATTTCAGCAACGTATAATTAAAAGGATCGGCGTTTTTAATCAAATGCTGCTTAGTAGATCCCAAGGATTTGATTATCAAAACGAACTTGATGGTAATGATGAAATTACTGATTTAGTTGAAACCTTCAATGAATTCACTCAAACAATTGAAATACAAAAACAAAAGCTTGAAAAACTTTCGATGTCTGACGGGTTAACCGGTATCGCAAATCGAAGGGCTTTAGATATACGACTAAAACATGATATTGAACTATCAGTTAGACAAAAGACGACTGTGACTATTTTGCTCATGGACATAGATTGTTTCAAACTGTACAACGATAATTATGGCCACTTGGCTGGAGATCAATGTTTGAAAGATGTTGCAAACGTTATTTGTAATTTATTGCAACGTGATAGTGACTTCGTGGGTCGGTATGGCGGTGAAGAATTTGTTTGTGTACTACCAGATACTGATACACAAGGTGCAATAGAAGTCGCTATCAACATTATCGAAAAAATGAGGCGTGATGCAATACCACACACATATAGCGAGGTGAAAGACTATGTCACTATGAGTATCGGTATTGCAACCTCACAGCCCAATGAAGTGTTGACACCTGAAGCAATCATTAAACGAGCCGATACCGCTTTGTATGTTGCTAAAGGGTCAGGTAAAAACTCATATAGCGTTTACTCATAATCGGGTCAATTACGAGTTAACCGGCTCTCCATTTACACTTTTTATAGCTATGAGGGAGTCGAATTCTTGGTTAAACCAACGTCTCAACATGTTTTTTTCATAACGTAATGCTTCATTTCTAAAAAAATGATTACTACGGTCGAGAAAAGACATATCTTTAAGTTCCACCTCTGCCTCTTGTAACACTTGACCAGATGTATCCAATAGCTGATAGCTAAAGTTTATTCTTGGTATATCAATATTCTTGACAACACGGACATCTGCACCGCCTATGCCCAAACCAATAAATGAAGCAGGCCAAACGCGCCCAGCTAAGTCAAGATCACTTACCTTTATGAGTAATTTGTTATTTTCAGGTAGTGCCAAAGCCAACTTATTCATGTATTCGCTGATATGTTCAAACGTGGTTTCTCTGAACCTTTTGCGCGACTCATTACTAGGCCTAACGTCACGGTATTTTTCTGGCTTATCCCATTCAATTTCTACCTCAGTCTGGGCCACAACTTGACTGGATATACCTAATGTAATTGCAGAAATAATAAGTCCGATTAATATTTTCATAATAAATTCCTCTACGTTACGGTGCTTGTTATTATTACTTTTATACATGAATGTATACTGAACCTTATTCAAAAAAGTTGCAATTTACCTTTGTAAAACAAAAAACACCTTTTCACTCACCAAAAACAATAATATTGTTCAAATGCTCAAAAAGGTCCAAATATTGCCGCGTCTTTATCCCACTTAGTTTGCCAGACTTGGTTACCGTAGATGTAATAGACATTATTTCCATGAATAACACTTCTGTCCTCCCATCCATAACCATAAGATTTGTCACTCATATCTGTTCGCACTTCACTTCTAAGTACTCGCTCAGAATTGGTAAATGTAGTATCCACCTCAAGTCATATCAAACCATTCGAGGCGACTCAGAAGCCTACGCTTTCGTCAAAAAACGTATTCCAAATTTCAAATGGTAAAGCGAGTTGGGTGGAGCTAAATTTGTTAACACTTTACCCAGTCCATTTAACTAAACGTATTAAGGATACCCTTTCGGCTGATTTCGCCGCAGACTACGTCTAAATTAGTTCCATATATGTAGGGATTTTTATCTCCTGCGTGACAATAATGTTGATTAAACTTGTTGAGCTCAGTTTTTGTGCTAGTAATTTTGTATAAATATTCTGTTTGTGGCTCGGATAAATCTTGCACTTGCTCCGAAATTCCATTTCTAAAATTGGTCAGTTGTTGTTTATCTATGCCCATAGAAATGACATGCATCCATCGTGTTGTGGTCGTTTGCATGTCAGAAAGCCAAAGTTGCACAAACGCGCTGCGCAAAAACATTATCAAAGCTAATATTTCAAACGCAACTATTACAAAGCGCAACATAAAGCATTACTCAAAATTGTTAATACTTGTTTGATCCTACGCGAGAACCGCACAGTAAAAAATAGTCGATAGTTATGCTTAGTGGTAACTATGAATAACAATACGTAGGTTATTATATAAGCTTAAAAAGACTGACCGAGACCAAGCACGGTACTTTACATGCTGATATACTTTTAATGTCATCATTTTGTTGAACTCTCAACACCAGTATTTTTGTTATACCAAGGACACCCAATGAGTGAGCGAATTCCTGTTAAAAACATCTCACCCGTAAAAGTACACCAGCCTGATAAAAATAAACATGATAATACTTATACTCCTCGCAGTAGAATTTACGTGCGGTCTGTTTCTGGCATGTTGGAAAATTTTCGTCGTTTTTTTGGATTGTTTTTTATGGGACTTTTTGCACTCATTCCCTGGTTACAGTTTAATGGTAGTCAAGCTGTATTATTTGATTTTGGAGCACAGCGATTTAATATATTTGGCTTAACACTATGGCCACAGGACTTGACGTTATTAGCATGGATATTGATAGTGGCAGCTTTTGCATTATTCTTTGTAACCACCTTTGCAGGCCGTGTTTGGTGCGGCTTCATGTGCCCACAAACGACTTGGACCTTTATTTATATTTGGTTTGAACAAACGATTGAAGGCAGTCGCCATAAACGAATGAAACTAGATGAAAGAAAAATGGATTTTGACAAATTGTGGCGGAAGACTCTTAAACATATCGCCTGGGTTGGAATTGCTCTGCTTACCGCGTTAACTTTTGTTGGCTATTTTACACCCGTCGATACCTTGTTTATAGAATTCTTTCAATTTTCAAGTAGTTTTTGGGTTATCTTCTGGGTGCTTTTTTTTACACTTTGCACCTATGGTAATGCTGGTTGGATGCGCGAGATCATGTGTACTCACATCTGCCCCTACGCACGTTTTCAATCTGCAATGTTTGACAAAGACACCTTCACCGTTGCTTACAACGCAGAGCGAGGAGAAAAACGTGGTCCCAGAGGGAGAAAAGTCAGCCGCGAAGAAAACCAAACCAAAGGCTTAGGAGACTGTATTGATTGTAACTTATGCGTACAAGTATGCCCTACTGGCATAGACATTCGAAATGGTTTGCAATACGAATGTATCAATTGTGGTGCTTGCGTAGATGCCTGCAATGGTGTGATGGAAAAGATGAATTATCCCAAAGGTTTGATTAGTTTTACTTCAGAGACTGAACTAGCAGGTGGTAAAACAAAGATATTAAGACCCAAACTAATCGGTTATGGAATTGTTTTATTATTGATGTCCGGACTTCTAGTATTCGAAATCGCATCCAGAAAACCTTTGGAATTAGATATTATTAAAGATCGTGTTCCTATGTATAGAGAGACTGGTAACGGGCTGATTGAGAACGTCTTTACTTTGAAAATATTGAATAAATCTCAGATCACACAACGCTACCGTATATACGTTGATAACCTCGAAGGGCACACTTTAATTGGTGAAAATGAAGCGACGGTTTCAGGCGGCGAGGTGTTTAACCTACCATTGAGTATTGCTATCAATCCGAAAAACTTAACGCAAGAATCCACCGAATTTAGTTTTAGAGTTGAATCAATTGACCATGAAAAAAATCCCATAAAAGTACAAGAAATAAGTAAATTTTTGTACCCAGATTTATAAGTATTTTTGATTTTAAAACTTACCCTGCTCTCATACTCGATACCATAGAAACACAAGGTACGGTTGTTGAGCTCGGATTGTTAACGCTGTTGTTAACACTGAGTTGTTGACTTATCTTCATCGCTTTACATCGACACAAATAATAGTAGGCTGCATGGAGGTTGTCACACTAGTAATATTTTGTAATGCGATGGCCCCACGTTTATTAATTTAGATAATTGCAGAAGCGTATTAGTCATCCAATATCTGTAGATAATGCTCTCAGCCAGCAGCTTATTTAAACGTACACACTCGTCGAGGCCTATGAATAGTGATGCGCTTATGATGAGACTGAGCTTTCATTGATATTACTATTACGCACCATGGGAATGTTTCACTACACGGCTTAGCTTACAAAGCGCTGCCAAAATCCTGTATTTCCAAGATGCTTTTTCCTAGTTCGTCACTGAAAAGTATCAGGAGTAGCAAATACTGACACTAAAAGAGCAGTTTGCTGCATTATAATAGCCCTCAATAACACTTTGACTGAAGGGTAAAGCCTTATGTCATTTAACATTATTCGTGTACACACATCACAGCATAGCGACAACCCGCAAAAAATCATTCAACTTTTATGTTGCCGTCAATAACGTATTTAAGATCCAATTAAACAGCTGGGATTGAAAAGTAGCCACGTTTTAGTCTTTTTACACACGATCCAAAATAATCAGTTTTATTAACATCACTTTACAAAGTCCTATCGGATTTTTTTAGTAGCTATGCTAATCTGCGACACATTATAAAAAAGTTCTGAGATATTATGAAAAAAATATTATTATTAATTAGTTTCGCCTTATTGCTGCCGCTACAGGCCTGTGCTCAAGAAAAATGGAGCGAAGGCACTCACTATAATGTTATTGCTGAACAAACGACTGAAAAAAAGGAAGTATTGGAATTCTTTTCATTTTGGTGCCCGCACTGTTTTAAGTCTGAACCTTTAGTCACAGATATCAAAAGTCAACTTGCTGACGACGTTGAATTCAAAAAAGTACACGTTAACTTTATGGGCTTTACCAGTGCAGCTGTCCAAAATGAGGCAACTAAAGCGATGATGGTAGCTAGAGAGTTAAAAAAAGGCGATCAACTTAATCAAGCCATATTTAGACATATACATGTATCTCGTTCATCAGTAACAGGCATTAAAGACTTAAAGAATATCTTTGCGGACAATGGTGTTGAGTCTGGAGAGTTTGACAAAATGATATCCAGTTTTAGTGTGAACAGCCAGTTACAGATGAACAATAAAACGATTGAAACGTATCGTAGATATGTCACTAGTGTACCAAATTTCATCGTTAACGGTAAATATCAAGCCACTTTTACGCGTGATATGAACCAAGATGAAATGGTTGACCTAATCATATTTTTATCAAATAAAAAATAGATTTTCAGGCTTCGTTAAGCTTGATAATATTATCATAGAGCCCTTAGCCAGTTATTAATTAACTGGCTTTTTCACATTTATGTTCTAAAACCTTTAATAACCATAAGAGAATTTGTTATGCGCCAGTCATTTTTAATCGTATTTTTACTTTTAACTTCATCTCACACCTTGGCACAATCAAAGTGGCAAGAGAATACACATTATAAAGTGATTGCCGAAAAAGCAAGCGCTAAACCTAAAGTACAAGAAGTGTTTTCTTTCTGGTGTCCTGCATGTAATGCATTTGAAACTATAGTCCCACAGATTAAGCGTGCCCTACCCTCAGATGTACCCTTTGAAAAAGTGCATGTTAATTTTAATGGAAGCACTTCTAAAGACACGCAAAATAATGCAACTGCAGTGATGTTGTCGGCTGAAGCATTAAAAACTGATGCAGCATTTAAAAAGGCTTTGTTCAATTCTATTCACAAAAAAAGAACTAGGATCGCCAGCAAAGCTGATATTTTGGCCGTTTATGCCAGCACAGGCGCAGATGTAGTTAAATTAGAGAAAATGATGACGAGTTTTGGTATTCGAAGTCAAGTTGCCAAAAACGACAAAATTGCACGGACCGTTAGAAGTGTACCTACCGTTATTATCAACGAAAAATACCAAGCTATATTTACTCGTGACATGACCCCGGAACAGTCTGTTGAACTCATCAGCTGGTTAGTTAAGCAAAAATAATGACAACTTTTAGCTAGTTGCTAGCTCAAATTTTTCTCAACACAGGAAGGTTATTCTTTAATCTTTTTGCTGTTGTCTTTATAGCCACGACTTTCTGGATACAAGATGAGTTTACGCTGTTAGGACAAGGACTCAGATCATAGGTTATTTGAAATAATAAATAACGGTTTAATGGCTTCAAGCTGTAAACTCAAAGCCTATGATTTTTCTTTTTAAAATAATCCCATTTGTTGGCTGGTCATGTCTTCAAAAGATAAACCAATGAATGGCAAAATTCCCTCGGCGATAGGTTTGATTTGTTTATCGACATAGTGTTCATAATCTATTTGGCTGGTTGTATACTCCATCGGCTCTGGACCATTGATGGTGATGACATAAGATATCCAACTTTTATGCTGGTACCTGAGTGTTTTGCCTAATATTTTATTTTGTTGATCGGCTAGCCTTGCCGCTTTGACCTGCGGTGGTACGTTTTTAACATAAAGATCTAATTTGCGCCGAATACGTTTGTGATAAACCAGCTGTTCGTCAAGCTTACCTGAGCGTGTATTTTCGACGATCTGTAGTAAATAATCATGAATATTTTGTCCCGCAAAGACCATTTTATATAAAGTAAGTTGAAAATTTTTGGCCAGTTGTGTCCAATCTGAACGCACAGTTTCCAAACCTTTGAATACCAGCTCATCACCTTTTTTTGTTGTTTTTAATCCTGCATAACGTTTTTTACTGCCTAATTCTGAGCCTCGAATAGTTGGCATTAAAAACTGACTATAATGTGTTTCAAATTCGATTTCTAAATCACAATCAAGACGATGGTTTTGTTGAATGTTCTGTTGCCACTTTAGATTAATTTCGATGGCAAGAGATTGACCAATTTTAGCAGCTTGTTGATTTGAATACTCACCGTCTAACCACACAAAGGTCGAGTCAGTGTCACCGTAAATAACTTGATAACCGGCTTGTTCAATCCACTTAGCCGTAGTGAGCATAATGTCATGCCCACGCATAGTGATCGAGCTAGCTAAACGAGTATCGTAAAACGGACAACCCCCTGAACCTAACACCCCATAAAATGAATTCATCAACGTTTTTATTGCTTGACTACGGGCTGTATCTTGGTTTTTCTTGGCCGCATCGCGTTGCTGCCAGAGTGAAGTAATAATCTCTGGCAAAAAATGTTTATCACGACTGAATTTAGCACCACGATAACCTTCAATCGCCTTTTCTGGGCATAATAATCCCTCCACTAACCCGAGTGGGTCGATTTTAAAAGTGCGCATAATAGATGGGTATAGGCTTTTAAAATCCAGAACCAATACATCTTTATATAAGCCCGGCTTGGAACTCATTACATAGCCACCAGGACTCGCTAAGCCACCATCCTTTGGGCGATTAGGTGCGATGTAGCCAGCTCGGTGAAGTTTAGGTAAATACAAATTGATAAAAGCGGCCACTGAGCCGCCCATTCGGTCCAACTCAAGTCCGGTCAGTTGACTACGTAGAGTTAAAAAATCCATTACTTTAGTATGTTCAAACACCTCTAATACTAACTGACAATCTTGTAGATTATATTTGGCTAACTTGACTTTATTGTGTTTGAAATCGTGCTCAATCTGGGCAAGTCGATTGTCCACATCTTGGGTTTTTTTACCCTTTCCTAATAGAGTTTGAGCCACATTTTCCAAACTGAAATTATCGAATTGATAGGCAGCGCTTTTAAGCGCGTCGATACCATCAACTACTACTCTGCCTGGCATGGAGACAAATCCAAGATTGACTTCATTTCTGGCATCTCGCCATACGATAGATTGCTTATCGCGCCCCAAAGATAATTCAACGTTGTGTAAAGCGGCACGTCTAATCAATAAACGGAAATCAAAATTAACCACGTTCCAGCCAATAATAATGTCTGGGTCGATTTGGTTTACTTGAATAACAAACTGCTGTAACAAAGCTTTCTCATTATCTAGCCAATGGATCCAATCATCCGCTAATTGTGTTTCACCTATCATTAATACACACTTATAGGTGCTGCTGGCTAGGCCAATAGAGAAGAGTTCGCCGTGCTCACTGCATTCGATATCGATGGATAACAGAGCGAAATTGGGTACAAATTGGCTAGGTTTACATTGGAGAGCCGTTACTACTTCGGGATTGTGAGTGAGCTTTTCACCAGAAAAAGTGGCACTGCCATAAACAAAACGTTCCATTAAATAACGCTCAGTTAAACGTATATCATCCTCGAAACAATCAATATTATGCTGTTTTAAAAGTATTTTTGCTTTATAAAGTGAGTTGTTCTTATCAAAGTAAACGCCACCTACTGCCTGATGTTCAAACGTTTTTAAAGCTAAGGATTTGTAACTATTCTCAATCGCATTTTTTTTTAGCAGCTTTGTTGCTTGTGCTTGATCTTTTTGCTTAATAAAAAAAAGACCCTGTTGCGCTGGCGAGATACCCTTTACTACGCTATTTTCAGTGACAAACCAGCACTCAACATAGGTTTTGCCTTGGCGTTCTATGTGGCGAGCAGTAAGTATAAATCCCTCTAAGGAGACGTGCATAAATAGTAGTTCTATAAATTAATATGACGGCAAGGTAAGGGTAATTGAGACAGATAGCAAGTCGGAATAGGTCCCTTTAAAATAGATATTTAGAAGCACTATATATTCAAGTCTGAAGCTTAAAATAGAATTTAACAACAAAACACAGAATACATTTATCACCCGTTCCACGAATTAAATCATTCTAACTAGGATAATTTTAACGGACTATTTTGTGTGTGAGCTACATCAAATCAAGTGTTTGTTTTAAAGTTCATTGT
>CAZMDX010000105.1:0-6223 GCA_964564805.1 uncultured Pseudoalteromonas sp.
AACAACGCCAGCAACAAAATGAGGAGCATGGGAGCTAAGGCAATATTGATCAATTTTAACCAGTTACCCAAACTTTCAATGTCTTTATCAAGTTGATGTCTAACATCACGAAGTGATTTACGTATAGTCATTTTCTTTTCCAAAAATTCATCAACAGTAAATTGTTGCTCAGCAGAGATAATCAGAGCACCACCCTTAGCTTGTTGATTTTGCAATTGCAATAATTGTTGCTCAGTTTCTTCCAGTCGTTGTTGCAATATTCGTTCTTGCTCGCGAAATTTTTGCTCCGCAACCACCGTCAATTCTTCGACCTTGATAAATGCTCGACTAAATTGCTCCCTACTTCTGATACTAATTAGGGCATCGCTTCCACCTAATCTTTCAACTGCATTTATAATAAAATCTCCATTGTTAGCAAAAGGTGTAGAAATGATTTGACCAAAAAAATTAGATTGTTGAACCCAAAAACGGTCGGCGAGCATATCAGTATCGCCCACTAAAATGACATTTAGCCTATTTGTCGATGTTTTTATTTCAGCCAACTCAAGTCCTTCAGGAGCCTGCTCAAAAGCACTATTAGCTTGCCCAAAAAGTCGGACGGCTAGAACATATGACTGGTTGTCGCTCTGATAAGATTTCGCCAGTTCTTCAGGGGTTTGTGTCTTGACGTAGGTACCAACATCCATCAAGCCCGAGTTTTGCGTTGACTGAATTAAAGGTAGCCACATCGTTTTGGAATCTTCATATTGATTAAAAACACCAAATGAAGCACCGTTTATTACCTCAAGGTTAGAGGTAATAACATCTTCGCGGTCAATCTGCTCCGCTGAAAAGCCTACAAAACCAAAGTGTCTTGTAACACCACCAGATTCGGTGCGTATTTCTAGTCCGGCCATGGCATCGAGTAACACGTTTTCACTGTCAAATTGCACACCCCATGCCCTGAACAAGCGGTCTAAGTTTGAACTATTATTGCTAGGTATTGGTTCATCCATCATAGCCAATGGATCCGATTCATTATGTGCATCAACAAAGACTAAAATTTTGCCACCTGAGAGTGCATATTGGTCTATAACGAATAATAAAGTCTCGCTGAGTTCTTTTGGGTGTATCAAAAACAACACGTCGGTTTCATCTGGTAAATTAACGATATCGAAGCCGAATTGTTCAACTTTATATAATTGTTTTAATTGGGTAAGAAATGTCCAAGGGGGTTCAAACTGACCCGTCATGGAGTTTTGACCACCTTCAGCAGCAATGTCTGTGATTAAGGTAATGTTCAAAGGTTCTGGTTCATTAAGCTGATAAATCAGTTTGCTGATCTCATACTCCAAGGAAGCTTCTTTTTGCGGATCAAAAAACGCAATGACTTGTTGGCCATCTACAGCATTAGTTGCCGCTAAGCCCATATAAATAGATTCACCTGCGGTACCAATATTGGCCGCTATCAAACCAAATTGATCGGCTTGGTCTTCTTGCTCTGAAAAGACTTGGGGATCTAATACTTGCAACTTAAGTTTTCCGTTAGCAAACGTTTCATATTCTGAGAGTAAACCTTCAACTCGGTTAGCATAATTACGCAAACTGGTCATATTCTTGGAGGCTTTATCTGAAAAGTAAAAATACAAGTTGATAGGTTCATCTATGTCTTTTAAAACTTGTTTACTCCCGTCTGATAGCGAATAAATTTGATTTTCAGTTAAGTCTAACCTTACTGAAGAAAACAATTGATTATTAACAAACACGAGTGAAATGAACACTACTGCTAACAATAGTAAATTAACAGATGAGGTCAATTTATGCTGCATGACTAGTCTGCCTTCTTTTGTTCAATTATGACTAAACCAGCAAACAACCAACAGATGGTCACCAGCAAAAAATAAATTAAATCATTTAAAGTAATTACACCCTTAGCCATAGATTCAAAATGTGTCAAAAAACTAAACGAAGCGATAATATCAATGACTTCGCTAGGCGCCCAATTTTTAAATGCATCAAGCACAATATTACTACCACTAGCCACAAATACGAAGCACACCACCACTGATAAAATAAAGGCGACAACTTGGTTTTTAGTCATCGCTGACATACACATACCAATAGACAAAAATGCACCTGACATCAACCAACTACCAACATAAGCGGCAACAATTATACCATTGTCTGGATTACCTAGGTAGTTAACTGTTAACCACAATGGAAAAGTTAGCAACAGCGACAAACCTAATACCGCCCAAGCGGCAAGATGTTTGGCCATCATAGCCTGCCACGTGCTAACTGGTAGTGTCATTAATAATTCAATCGTGCCGCTTTTTCTCTCTTCAGACCAACTACGCATGGCGATAGCTGGTACTAAGAAAAGATATAACCAAGGATGAAAATTAAAAAATGGTAATAAATCGGCTTGACCTCGTTCATAAAAACCACCCACAAAAAATGTGAACACACTCGATAAAATTAAGAATATACCAATAAAAACGTAGGCGACAGGTGTAGCAAAAAAGCTAGAAAACTCTCGTCTAAATAAAATACTTATTTGACTCATTACACATTCTCCTCTTGAGAATTTTTCTGAGTAATTTGTCTAAACACTTGCTCCAAACTACCTTGTTCCACATATAAGCTGTCTACCGGTAATTTGCATCGTTGAGCATGAGCTGTAACCAAATGTAATATATCTGCCCCTGGTCTAGGAAACAAAGTCACACGCCCTGTTGCTAAATCCTCTTCCATTTCTGCCACACCTTCTAACTCACCTAATTCCGAGGCATCCGCACGATAACTGAAATGCAAAGTCACCGCTCCATAATATTTAGATTGCCGGTTAAGGGCTTTTGGCGTGTCATCAAACAAAAGTTTACCCTTAGCAATGATCATTACTCGATTACATACAGCTGTCATTTCTTCTAAAATATGGGTCGATATGATAACTATCTTATCTTTTGATAAATTTTTAATCAGTTGACGAACTTGATATTTCTGGTTTGGATCGAGTCCATCAGTAGGTTCATCAAGGATCAATATTTCCGGGTCGTGGATCAAAGCTTGTGCAAGGCCTACTCGCCGCTTAAAACCTTTGGATAAGTTATCAATAGGCTTATCTAATACTTCTTGAAGCTCGACCTGTTCAACAACTTTTTGGATCCTTGCTGCTTTTTCGGCACCTTTGTAACCTCTAACCCGAGCAATAAAGCTCAAAAACTGCAGTGGTGTCATATCACCATAAGCTGGTGCACCCTCTGGTAGATAACCAATTTTCTTTTTTATCTCTAATGCAGAGTGCTTAAAAGATAAGTCGCTGATATAAATATCACCACTTGAGGGAAGTAAAAAGCCCGTCAACATTTTCATGGTTGTTGACTTACCTGCTCCGTTTGGTCCTAAGAAGCCCACAACATCCCCGGGCTTTATATCAAATGAAAGATCGTTAACGGCTTGGAAGCCATTATACGATTTAAATAAATTTTTGACTGAGATCATAATAATCCTTCAATGACCATATCTATAGAGAAACAGACATGGTGTTAGACTGATGGTTTTCAATATTTTTCCAAGCCGTTTATAAAAACGTCATCAAATTAGAATTTTATTACTGTGCACTAAGCTAATTTAATAACCTAGGTGCTATTAGCTTGGCATCATAACCAATTTGCCTTATTGTCTGTAAATGGAAAAAATTAATTCATCCCTTTTTACTGCACCTTTTCAGAGACCTAGCCGTTATTCTATATTTAAACGAATAGCGAATCTGGTTTTGGCCGTCGTGGGTTCTATTGCATGTATCAACCTTTGGCTTATCAGTTCTGAACAATCGTTAAACTGGCATTCTAAGCAAGCCGATCAGTTAGGGGTTAGCTTATCTTCTTTGTCTGGCAACATACTAATAAGTTCGCTATTAAAAAATGATTTAGATAAGTTAAGCCAACAACTTAATTTTATCGCTGATGATCCTCATGTTGCCGGTGTGACGTTATTCGACAACAAAGGAAGAGTGTTATCAGATAACAACTCAACGTTATCAGTCGTTGATGCTTATAAAGCCAACACTATATCTCCTCTAGTTTTTGTTCAAAACATATTACACGAACAACAGGTAATCGGTTACTTGAGCATCATATTGAAGGAAAAAAAAGTGATGGCATACCATAGCGAGTATCAAAAACAGCTCAATCAACAGGTACAAATGTTAATGATATTGGCTGCTATTGCTGGCATATTAATCACTCGCGCATTTTATAAAGTCAGGTATAGACAACTCATTCGCTCTTCTAAACAATAACTTCTTAAAAATTTACCAGACAGGTGCTTACGTTCTGCAAGCATGCTGTAAGAATTTCTTGCTTAGTTTCCTTGCGAAGTGTCATCAGACTCTCAAGTATTTCAGGTAAATATTCAGGGCTATTTCTTTTCCCTTGTTTTCCCATCAACGGCATATCTGGGGCGTCCGTTTCTAGAACTAAACAACTAAGGGGCAACTGGGCAATCGTTTTACGTGTTTTATTTGCCCGAGAATAGGTGATGCTTCCCCCAACCCCAATTTTAAACCCTAAGTCTATATAAGTATGCGCTTCTTGTAGACTCCCTGAAAAAGCGTGCACAATACCGCCCTGAGTAAAATTGTTTGTTTTAAGTATGCGTATCAGCTCGTTATGAGAGTTTCTATGATGCAAAATAATTGGCAACTCAAGGTCTTTGGCTATCATCAGTTGTTGTTCAAAAACGTATAGTTGCAGTTTCCAGTCAATATCAATATAACCATCAAGACCAATCTCACCTAAACCAAGAACTTTATTCTGATATTGGTCTAAAAGATTAGTTAGATGAATTAAATGGTTTGGTTCAAAACTATTTAAAAAGTATGGATGCAGACCTAAAGTAAACCTGAGTTGAGGATACGAATGACACATCTCAATTTGCTTTTGCCATCGGCTAGCTTGAGTGCCTGGTATAACAATAGTATTTATTGCCAACTTTTTACAGCGATTTAGAACTTCGACACGGTCGTGGTCAAAACAACTAAAATCAAGATGGCAATGACTATCTATCAACACATTTCACCAAAATAATTAAGGCATTAGACGTTCTGTCTGCCACTTACCTTTGGGTGTTTTTGTATAAACAAAACGATCGTGAAGCCTATGTTCTCCTCCTTGCCAAAATTCGATTTGATTGGCGGCAACTCTATATCCACCCCAAAATGAGGGCAGTGGGACTTCCTCATTGGCAAACTTAGCCGTTGCCTCTGAAAATTTCTGCATAAGTAATTGTTTACTAGCAATAGGACGACTTTGTTCTGATGCCCAAGCAGCAACCTGACTAGGTTTAGGACGAGACGTAAAATATTTAGCCACTTCAATTGAACTTAGTTGCTGAGCAACACCTAATATCTTTACCTGACGGTCAAGCATGGTCCATGGAAAATGCAGCGAAATTTTGCTGTTATGACTTAAATCTTGTGCTTTTTTACTACCGGTATTGGTATAAAAAACAAAACCTGTTTCATCAAAATCTTTTAGTAGCACTATCCGTTGGGAAGGTTGACCTTCTTTATCTACTGTCGCTACGGTCATAGCCGTTGGATCGGCTAAATTTGCATCAACTGCATTTTGTAACCATTGCTCAAAAAGAGCAAAAGGTTCAGCAGTCAAATCATCAACGTCTAACCCTGCTAAAGTGTAATCTCGGCGAATATCGCTAATTGAACGCATGTTTACCTCTTATTCATCAATGATATTAGTTGTCTAAGCCATAACCTAAGCTTCGTAATGCTCTTTCGTCATCAGCCCAGCCTGATTTCACTTTAACCCAGAGCTCTAAATATACTTTTGCATCAAACAACACTTCCATATCTTTTCGTGCTTCCATACCGATGGTTTTAAGGCGCTGTCCACCTTTACCAATAACCATACTTTTCTGAGTATCACGTTCAACTAAAATCAGACCATTTATGCGATAAATACCGTTTTCTGCAAGTAGAAATTGCTCGATTTCCACAGTAATAGAATAAGGTAACTCGTCACCGGTAAAACGCATCAGCTTTTCTCGAACAATCTCAGATGCCATAAAACGACTTGAACGATCTGTAATATAATCTTCTGGAAAATAAAACTCACTTTCAGGTAAAGTAGATAAAACTAAGGCACGCAACTCTTCAACATTTTTACCTGTTTTAGCTGAAATAGGCATAATTTGCTGAAAGTTATGTTGCTCACCCAACCATTTG
>CAZMDX010000106.1:0-7419 GCA_964564805.1 uncultured Pseudoalteromonas sp.
GCTAAAAATTCAGATTTATAACGGTTTGCATTTTCTAAATCTTGTGCTCTTTTATTCACTTCAAGTTGAGAGGCTTCCAACTCACTATTTTTTGTTTCAAGTTCATAGCGCTGACTCAACATAGCTTGTGTTTGCCCTTCTAACTCTTGCGTTTGTTCTTCTAGCTCTCCATTTTGTGATTTTAGTTGCAGTGATTGTTGTTCTAATTTTTCTGAAAGTGCCTGAGATTGTGCAAGAAGCGCATTGGTTATATTAACTTGTGTTGCAGCATAAAGTGACCCAGCAATAATCAAAAGAGCGGAGTCAATATATTCGAGTACTACCGGGTTAAACTTTTCATATGAAGCAACTTCAATGACACCGATGAGCTGCCCTTTAAAAATAAGAGGATGAGTGTAGGTATTTAATGCTTTTTCTCTGGTTGTTCCACTTTGAATAACATGCCCATCAGTTACATTAGATAACAATATAGGCTTCTTATCATAAGCCACTTGTCCCACTAAACCTTCACCTAGTTTAAAAACACTCGCCATATCAGACGCTTTGCTAAAAGCAAAAGAACCTTCGAGTTTTAAAACATTATTTTCTTTGTCGAAAATATACAATGCGCCCATCCCGGCATTAACATAGCGACATAACACATTAATAGACGTATCAATTTGCTCCTTAAGTATTCCATCTCCTAGAACACTGGTGTTAATCAAAGCAATTCCATCTTTAATCCAGTTTTGATCTTCAGACTCAACACTATTTTCTCGAAGTAGAGTTATGGCATCATTCATAACACTTGCTACTGTCCCTAATTCATCTGTGAAAACTTGACCTTGCGTTTGAACTTCAAATGTACCAGTTTTTATTGCGTTTACTTGTTTATAAATAATAGCGAGTCTCTCATTAAAATATCGATACAAGATGAAACCGAAATAAATAAGAGTAGTAATAAAAATGCTAAATACAGTCACTAAATTAATAAAAGCTTGTTCCGACAAAGCATCAGATGCGACTTTTGCATCATTCAATTTGGAATCATTATAAGTTGATATATCAGCAATTAATCGACTAGCATTAAAAATATAATTTCGTGATTTTGTAGAAGATAATACCAATGCTTTTTGATTAGAGTTTTCCATCGACAAATTCAGAATGTTTGCATGGATCTCATCATATTTTTTAAGCTCGACCATTATTTTATCAATTTTTTTATTTTTGTCTGAATCAGAAATATTCCTGAGTATTTGTGCATCCACTTGGACTTGTTCCAAATGTTTTGTAGAAAGTCTAGCCATCTCTGTCATTTCGTTTTCTTTGAGTAACAAAATGGTGCGACCAGTATCTCGGATAGACTTCAAGATGGTTGATTGTATGTTAGATATTAATAGTAATGCTTTTGTCTTTTTTTCTATGGATGTTCTATCTAGATCTATACTTGACAATTCAGTGAGTATTTCATCTTGAATAATTAAAGCGAGTTCATCTGTTAATTTATCTACGCGTTTTATTGTGTCACGCGCATCACCACGCAACAGCGATTTAGCTTTTTCATTTGAATTTTGTATTGTTAAGTTATAAATATTTTCATAAACGACTACATATTCATCATAAATTGTTTTGAGTGCGGCTAGTGTTGAAATATTTTCTTTATCTATGAGTACTTTCAACTTAAACATGTTGCTTTCTAAGTCTCTCTTCGTGCCCAAAAAATTGCGATTGTATTTTTGCATTTCTTCAGTGGTAAGTGCCAAAATTAAATTTTTTTCTGCTCTATCCAGTTCTAGGAAATTTTCTTTTATGTCCTTGCTCAATATGACTTTAGCAGAATCTTGATTGATCACTTTCTTGAAGCTTTCATTCATAGTGTTAAGACTATTGACACTTATAAATAATACTAAAAGGATCCCAATTGCAGAAAAAAGACCGAGCAAAGCCAGTCTGTTCATCAATGTGAAATTTTTAAACACGAATACAACTCAATTTCATGGTTTTAATAATAGATATCATTTTTAATCTTTCCTCTATCAAATATAGAAATTTATTAGGTATTTCAATAAAGCAAACTGCTCCAAGATATGTGTCATCACACATTCTTAACATCCGTTTGGATTACATTAGCGGATTTTTTATTAACATCACGTGTTAATTTGATCAGGGTTAAAACATAACAATTGAGCGAGGTGATATTTTTCAAAGGAATAAAAAATTTAAGTAATATCATGTAAAAACTAAACCCGAGCGTGAATGTTAACAATGGAGAGCCAAACAGTTACCGTGGTTCCCTTTCCCGCAACACTTGAAAATTCAACATCTCCACCATGAATTGAAATTATCTCCTTTACCAACGATACGCCTAATCCGCTACCCAGAATAGAACCTGACTCATCAGCTCGGTAAAATCGCTCTCCAATACGAGCAAGCTGTTCAGGTGTCATACCTATACCATTATCAATGATGATGACACCAAACTGCTTATTTCCGATTTTTTCTCTCACACTTGTTTGTAAAATAACGTCTTCACTATCAGGTGAATATTTAAAAGCATTACTTAATAAGTTTCTAAATACTTGGCGTATTTTTTCAATATCAAAAGACAATATAGGCCAGTCCCCCGAACTCTGCAGATCCACTTTTCGGCCATTAAATGCGCCTTCAAATTCAGTGCATGACTCGTTCACTATTTCTTGAAGCGTATTGTCTTGCATATGAAAATCTTTTCCAGCTCTGGCCTCTATTCGAGATAAATCAAGAAGCTCATCCAGTAAGTGTTTGAGATTTAATGATTGCCGATGAATGGTTTCAATTATTTCATAGGATGTATTTGTGTCGTAATCACGTGCCATTAATAATTCAGAAAAACCATAAATACTGGCAAGTGGTGTGCGTAATTCATGAGCAGCTGTGGATAAAAAATCGCTTTTCATTCTATCAACTTCCGTTTCATGGGTTACATCTCTAAAATAAAGCACCTCACCTTCTTTATGACCGTTCGACCCATACATTGTTCTATGATTAACTTTGAGAATTCGGGCGCTGGGGCGAGAAAGATAGACTATTTGCTCAACATCTTCGCCTCCAATATAGTTTTTTTCCCCTATTTGGTTTGGATCAAACAAACGGGTCATTGATTCAACAAATATCTCAGCAGGTTTACCAATCAATGTATCGGATTTAAGTCCCGTCATATTTAAAAAAGCAGGATTAATATAGCGAATGCAGTTATCGGCACTGACCAAAACAAAACCATCTGGACTGAGTGTTAAGATAGTATTCAACTCACGTGTCCGCTTGGTCACTTTTACTTCCATTTCAGAGCGGTAACTATACAGCTCGGTGATATCTTGCCCAACCCCAACAACGCCCACCACATTTCCAAGCTCATCGCGGCGGGTCGTAGCATTAAGTAACACCATGACTAAATTATTATTTTGAGTATGTAATGAGAATTCAAAATTAGAGGTTTCATCACCCTTTAATGCTTTTTGAAATACCTCGTTTACTGAATGATGATAATTTGCAGTAATAAATTCTTCAACTAAGTCTTTACCCATCACTTCGTCAGCATGAAAGCCAGTAATCTCAGCTGCTTTTTGATTCCATTCATTTATTTTACCTTTTGTATCAATACCAAAAATAGGTGCATTGGCGGTATCGATGAATCGGACCCAATTATCTGCCACTTGTTTAGATAATTGTTGAGCATTAATGAGTTTGTTTTCGTTATCACGCCTTTCAGATATATCTTTTATGAATGCGGTAAACATCTGCTCAGTGTCTGATTTTGTAGGTGAAATAGAAATCTCAATCGGAAAAACATGACCATCCCTATGCAAGCCATATAGCTCCAATCGTTTCCCAAGTACGGGGCCATTACCTGTTTCAAAGTAATGTTTCATACCGCGTGTATGAGCATCACGCATATTTTCAGGAATAATATATTCTGCTAAGGTTTTACCCACAATTTCATCATAACTCCAACCAAACACATCTTCTGCTACGTTGTTGAAATCAATAACATTACCTCTAGAATTAATTGTAATCACTGCATCCAAAGATGCTTCCAAAATAGCTTGGTTGTAATCCAGCAAACGTCTTATTTCAACATTTTGTACTGTTAACCGTTGAAAGCCCTGAGAAATAATTTGATGGTTATTTTTAAACGCGTCTATTAATAAGACTGTTTCGGTTGCTGAACTTGTAGGCCACGTAATATGTTCAGCATCTGGGTTTAATTTAATATCATTTGTAATTTTTGTAAGTTCAACGAGTGGCTTAACAATTTTCTTTGCAAAATACGTAGTGAATATCATTGAAACTGACACTATTCCAAAGATCACAAATAGCAACGATGTATAATCTTTATTTAAGGTATCAACCTGATTTTTTAATGGTAATAAAATGTTAAGTTTCCAAGCAAGTTCATTAAAAACTATTTTTTCTTTCTTAAAATATGAATTTCTCCATTTCGTTAATGTGGGTACATCTTCATCCTCAATAATTAGATGGAACAGATTTTTTTTGTCTTCAAAAGGTAAATTAGACCAGGTTACCTCAGGATGTCCTTCATGGATTTTGACAGGTGGGAGATTAGAAAAAAATAATTTTGAATTATTGTCGAATAACTCAAAATTAAACTGACCTAATTTCGAAATTCTGTTGTTAATTATTGTGGAGATGTGCTTTTTTGTTATAACGCCTATTAATGAAGTTTTACCCAGTGACTGAGTTGGAATGGGAGTCACTATTGTAATAATTCTTTGATCATCACTTCCAAAATTGACGCTACTAATTTCCATTCTGTTACTTTTCAATAATTCTTTGTAATTAGGTTGTAAAAATAAATCTTTCCCAAGCATTTTGTTGTTGAAATTTGCTTCTTTAGAAAAATAATTAGCAACCACAAACCCATTATTAACGAGTAAGACATGGTCGAAGTGTTGAAGAGATAAATGAAAATCTTGTTCAAAATTGCTTATGTTATTTTGGGTGAAAAGTGTGATAAATTTTTTATTTTTTGATAGGTCATCTAAAATATTTTTCTTTTTCTGTATGTCTGTCTCAATATCCTGACTTATTGTTCCTAAATTTTTGTCATACGCCTTTTCAATGGAATTAATGGATAATTCAGTCATTCTAAAATACTCATCCCGACTTTCTAATATCATAAGGATAAGAAGAGGTATTAATAATGTGGCAAGTGAGAACCATCTAATCGATTCTTCCAAAGAAGAACTCACTAATTTATTATTTTTATAACCCTCAATATTAAAAGATTTAATCAATAATATTGCTAGCGATACGTTAATGAACCCATTAAAAATTTGTTTTGTGAGAACCAATTGCCAAGAAGTGCTCGTCATATATAAAAACACTACACAGAACAATATTATTAATGGCGTGGCAATAAAAAACCAGAAAACACATTCTGCAAAAAATAAGCTTTTTCCTTTTTTGTACATGTAACCAATCACTAAAGCTTCTAAAACATAGATAATCCATGCAAAAGGGTTACCCCACAAAACAAAAGTATATGCACTAGCAATAAATGCAACAATGATCCCTGCACGCCAGTTAAAATGGTGTATGGCAATGATTACGAATACACTGCCAAATAATAATTCGATGCCAAAAAGTAGTGGTAGAGGGAAAAAATTACCTATAAAAGAAGCCAATATAAGCAGAATAAGAAAAAAACCGTTTTTTATCAGCATGTTATTTATTGTATTATTCATAATGTGATAAATACTCTGTTACGGTTTTAATTGTTAACATCTACTTTTTGAATTTTGGCAAAATTATAATACCTATTAAATAATCTACACATGACCAAATAGCGTGATGCGTTGTAAGCTATAAATAAATACGTTTTGCTCAACCTTATTTCTGTTAATCGACAAATCGAAGTCAAAATTTAAGTCCCCCACTCAGATTAGGCACTTGATAATGTAGTTTACCTGTAAGCAAATTATAGGCATTTAACACCGGTTCACACTGCTTGCTGACTATTTTTACAATTTCGTCAAATAGAGTAGGGTTATCAAAAAAATTGTTGCACTTTAATATGCCTACTTTGTCAAGGAACTCTTTTCCCGACCGCACCGAAGCAACCATCTCACGAAATACACCTACCTGTATTGCACCTTCAAAACCATTTATCGAGATCCTAAAAACAAGGGGGAAAACGAAAATTTCCATTATTAGTTTGTAAAAAAAGGATAGCTTTAGTTCATCTCCGTTCAATAAAACACCGATGAATTTGGAATTGTAGAGATTGTTATCCTCGTAATGACGTTTTGTTTTACATGCTTCAATATCTCTTAGATTAAAACGGCAACGACTGCAGGCTTTCTTACAGCGCAATGATGTCGCTATTTCTGACCAAAATTCAACAGTACGTGATGTTTCGTCAAGCAAACTAACATCTTGCTTAGGTATATGAATTTTTTGTTTTAAACCAGTGATTTGATACATTTAAATTAATTCTTAATTTTCTGATTATTCTGACTTTTCTGAATTTAACTCAAGAAGCCTCAAAAGTCAAATATACAAAATTAACTAGTGGGTTTCATGCAAGCCCACATAAATGGAGTAGAGTTATATGACAAATAACACGGCTGACTGAAGACAAATATTTCTAAGCTTTAGTTTACTAGGTGTATTTTTTTAAACCTTGTTAAGTGAATTATAAGGAGTCTTATTAAGGTTATTAAGGCTTCAATTAAATTGACTTTCTTTACGTCTCAATAGCCGATTTAATAAGCCGTAATATCAATTGAGCCATGATGTTTTAAGTTAAAATGCCTTAGAATTTTTACTCACCATCACTTTGTTAAAATTTGACTTAACACTCCAGTCACTTTATTAGTGTCTAGAGTGTATTAACGATTGGTAAGTCACTTCTTGCGATTACCAATTTGCGCAGCGAGCAAAGTGATAAATTAGGGGGATTAGACCAATGATAGTCTCACAAAGACTGATGTTGTCGTTTTAATTGGATGACAGTGGGTACAACAATACAGTTACAGCAGATATTGGTTCTATCTATCTGTTTATCTAACTGTTTATCTAACTGTTTATCTAACTTTTTATATAACTAACCATCTAACTAAATTGATTTATCATTTGCACTTATCACTTACTGCTGCATAACGTGGAAAAAGTGCGGTTGTGTTTATATCACCAAAATGTCTACATATATCTCAGAAGATGGTTACTTAATGTACTAATTATTATTAATAATACAAAGCATCCTCGACTGATCTAAATGTGTAAAAAACACACCGTAAATTCATTGTTAATTAGACAAAAATACATCTTTAGTTTACATTTTATCTGAGAGTCAAAATAGCGGTTTTATTACACGATATATAACTTACTGAAAATAAAATTGAGATATTACATCTTCGCTATCATATTGATAAGATATCC
>CAZMDX010000107.1:0-8434 GCA_964564805.1 uncultured Pseudoalteromonas sp.
CTAGTAACTCTCGCTTAGCGTTTAATGACTTTAGACGTTTAATTGAAAAGTATCCAAATAGTAAATACGCCGCAGACGCACAAAAACGTATGTTACATATCAAAAGTCGTTTAGCAAAATACGAAATATCTATTGCTCGTTATTATATGCGCAGAGATGCATACGTTGCAGCAGCTAACCGTGGCCGATATGTTATAGAACATTATCCTGATACTAGCCATGTACAGGAAGCACTCGAGATAATGGTTGAATCCTACGACCAACTTCAGTTAAATGACTTGAAGGATAATGCGATGAAAACTCTTAAGCTTAATTATCCAGATAGCAGTTTTATAAGTTAATAATATTCAGGCATAAAAAAACGCGCTTCGGCGCGTTTTTTGTTTGAGTATTATTTGAAGAATAAGTGACTAAACGGATTCAACAGGCGAGCAATACCCGCTGTAAAATGTAAAGGTTGGTCAATTATCGTGAAAACTAAACACCCCTCATCTGCTTGAGAATGCGGCAAGTGGTTGTGATGGGAATCCATAACTGTAAAATCACCTGACTGATATTCAGAGATACCGTCTCCATATTGTCCATTAACAACTAAGGTGAATTCTGTACCCTTGTGTGTATGTTCAGGCACACGCCCACCTTTCTCCATGTACATAAAATTAGCTCTACCGATTTCACCAAGATCGACGGGCGCTTGCCAAAGCTTACCTACTAAACGAGACCAGTTGCCCGTATTTTTTACGTGGCGTCTCAAAGTTCTTGGTAATTCAAAAAATCTACCATCTAGCTCGATAGATGTGTTCTCATCCAGCTGTGCAGGTGTGTGTACTATAGGTAACGATGTGATTTCAGACATCATCGATTTATATTGATTGTTCAACGGCTCAACAATCTTATTATGTGTGATCATTTTGTTCGCTAATTCAGCTTGTATCTCTACACAATCACTTTTACATTGGGAGCACATGTCTATATGGGCTGAAATCATCAAAGCTATGGCTGGTTGGCAACTACCAGCGGAAAACATTTGTAAATCTGTATATTTAGGGTGAAAACTAATCATCGTCTTTTAACATCTCTTTTAAGCGCTGTAGTGCAAGTCGGGTTCTGGATTTTACAGTACCTAGTGGAATGTCTAACTCATTTGCAACCTCTTGTTGAGATTTACCGTCTATGTAAATGGCCTGTATAACTAATCTCTGCTTCTCTGGCAATGAATCAAATAATATACCAATCTCATCCATGGTTACCTGATGTTCTAAGGATACCTCGTTTGCATCTGGTGTCTGCTCGCAAAGTACTGGCCACAAATCGTCGGAACATACATCCTCTTTACGGTTTCTTTGCTTTCTAAGCATGTCAAATCGAATATTCCTAGCTATTGTGAATATCCACGTAGAAGGTGATCCCTTTTCTGAATTAAAGAGATGTGATTTTTGCCATACATTAGACATGGTGTCTTGAACGAGCTCCATTGCTAATGCTTCGTTGCCCATTTGTTTTAGGGCGTATGAACGTAAACGAGGAGCAAAGTAGCTAAATATTTTTGAAAAAGAACGTTTACATCGTTCGCTTGCAACAATACATAAGTACTCAGACATTTCTTCTGCGCATTCTATTGGTTTAATGGAATTAATTTGTCTAGTTTCCTGAGATATTCCAACTAACATATATTACACCATCAAATATTGATTCTGCTAATTTATACTAGTCTTTTTGATTAAAGGATCATTCCACTAATTGTGTAAGATATTCTAAAGCTTTTGTACAGTTGTCGTATTGTAAGAACTCTTGCTTTTGAATAGCATCGACCGGTAATAATTCTAACCATCTGTAAATTACCCAAATCGGATCATTAAATTGAGGCGATTGGTACATTGCTTTTAGTTCAGGATAATTTTCAAATATTTCTTTTAACTTATCATCCATTGGTGAAATAGGAAGAATTTCAGAACCTGACGTCCAGTTTTCAATATTCTCACACTCGCCAACTCTGAGCTCGTCAGATTGTGTTGTTATTGAGTTGATTTTAAAACAATTTTGACCTTCTACTGTCACGCCTAAGAAACCATCGTCCAACAAATCAAAATCGGTAACCTTACAAAATGTACCAATCGGATATATATGTTCGTTTTTATTTTTGTCGCCCTTGGAATCTACCATACACACACCAAATCCGGTATCTGCAGCGCACACTTCCTTTATCATACGAACATACCTAGGCTCGAAAATTCTCAGTGACATTCTTCCGCCTGGCAATAGGTGAGCCGACAGTGGAAACAGTGGGGCTTCAAAACAAGATTTCATATAAAATGTTTTCTTTTGTTATTAATGCTCTTCGTTACGCCACACTTTCAAATTAAGATCTAAATAAAAAATGAAAGTTACTTTTAAATGATCCCTTGACAAAATATTTAGGTACTCTAAGCAAACTGAATTGAGTCGGGTGCTAGAATTTTACTAGTCATTACACAGACATTAAATGGACTGCAGGATAGAAATGAGTAAGAAAGTTGTAATTATAGGTTCAGGTATTTCAGGGTTAACTTGCGGACATTTGCTTCATCAAAAACATGATATCACTGTTTTCGAAGCTAACGATTATATTGGTGGGCATACAGCAACTGTTGATGTCGAAGTTAATAATCAGAAATATGCCATTGACACTGGTTTTATTGTTTTTAACGACTGGACGTATCCGAATTTTATCAAGTTAATGGAAAAAATTGGCGTTAAATCACAAGCTACTGAGATGAGTTTTAGTGTCAAGAATTTATCAAAAAATTTGGAGTATAATGGTAATACTCTTAACAGTTTATTTGCCCAGAGAAGAAATATACTGCGCCCTAAGTTTTGGCGAATAGTTAGAGATATACTCAAATTCAACAAGATATGCAAAAAAGGCGCGGCAGACAAAGTGGATTATGGCCAGGAAACACTCAATGAGTTTCTGAACCGACACAAATTTAGTGATGACTTTATTTACAACTATATACTCCCAATGTGCGCTGCAATCTGGTCGACTAGTTTAGAAGATATTAAATCTTTTTCTTTTACCTTTTTTCTTCGCTTTTTTAACAATCATGGATTACTTAACATCACCGACAGACCTCAGTGGCGATCAATTGTTGGTGGTTCAAGACAGTATATAAAACCGTTAATTGCTGGATTCGAAAAAAATATCAAGATAAATAGTCCTGTCATATCGGTCACAGATAGTAAAAACCAGAAGTTGATTCGTTTAAAAGATAATTCTGAACACTTGTTCGATGAGGTTATCTTCGCGTGCCATAGTGATCAAGCTTTAGCAATGATTAACAATCCAAATGTATTGCAAAAAGAAATTTTAGGGGACATGCCCTATTCTAAAAACGAAGTAGTACTTCACACAGATGTCAGTGTTTTGCCTGTCAGGAAATTAGCCTGGGCAAGTTGGAACTACCTTATTAAAGGTCATGAAGGTGAGTCTCAAGAACCAGCTATATTGACTTACAACATGAATATCTTACAAAATATCCAGTCCGACACAACATTCTGCGTAACTTTGAATAATAGTAGAGATATCGCCCCGGAAAAGGTGTTAGGCAGTTATCAATATTCTCACCCTCAATTTAATAATAAAACAATTGTTGCACAATCAAGGTGGACAGAAATTTCTGGCGTTAATGGTTTACATTTCTGTGGCGCATATTGGTTTAATGGTTTTCACGAGGATGGCGTTCGTAGTGCCTTAAATGTATGTAAATTATTTGGCGAGAAACTCTAGTGCAAAGCGCCTTATATAAAGGCAGTATATACCACAGCAGATTTGTGCCAAAAAAACATGCATTCACTTATCAGATATTTTTACTATGGCTTAACCTCGATGAAATTGATTTACTTGAGGCAGAAGTCAAAGGATTTTCAGCCACATCATGGGCACCATTAAGATTTAAACGCAGTGATTATTTAGGTGATGCAGATAAGCCGCTCAAACAATCTGTTTTAGATAAAATGACAGAACTGGCACAAAAACCTCTCACTGGGAGTGTTTATCTTCTTGGACAAACACGTACTTTTGGTTTGTATTTTAGCCCAGTCAATTTTTACTACTTACAACAGGATGACAGTTCCTTCAGTCATTTACTGGCCGAAGTGAGTAATACGCCTTGGAACGACAGACATTGTTATTTGGTTGATTTAGCCAAACAAGAAGACTGTGAAAAGGTTTTTCATGTATCTCCATTTAACCCAATGGATATGCAATACAAATGGAACATATCGCAACCTTCACAGTCATTAAAATTAACCTTGTCTTGCCATAAAGAGGTCAAACATTTTGCAGCCAGTCTTAATTTAGCAAAAATTGAATTGAACTCTAAAAGCCTTTTTAACGTACTTCTTACCATTCCAAGTATGACCATTAAAACCGTCATCGGGATTTATTGGCAAGCTATCAAGTTATTTATAAAAGGTGTGCCTTTTTATTCCCATACAGAACAAGGTAAGAAATAATTATGCCAAACGGAGAGCAAGCAATAGTTGAGACTTCTAATTCATCGTGGCAACACAAATTGTGTCGAACAATTATGTTAAAAGTCTTTGCCAGTCTACCGCAAGGTCAAATGGTAATAAAAGAAAAAGGTGTATTGGTTGATACTTTCGGCCAAAAAGATTCAGAGTTACGTGCTGAAATTGACTTTCAATGTTTAAGTGTTTACCAAAGCCTGTTGTTTGGTGGCAGTGTTGCATCGGGGGAGACATTTTCTGAAGGATTATGGACGACTCCAAATTTAACTAATGTAATCCGTGTTTTTGCACGTAATTTACCGTTGCTTGATAGCTGGGAGTCTAAAATGGAATGGCTCGCTTTTCCTATTCGCAAAATCAGCCACCTTGCGAACAAAAATTCTGCATCAGGTTCCAAGAAAAATATAGCTGCTCACTATGACTTAGGCAATAAACTTTACACCCGATTCCTTGATGACAGTATGATGTATTCTTCGGCCATTTACCCTTCTGAAGGTAGCACACTTGCTCAAGCCCAAAACGCAAAATTAAAAGCTATTTGTGATAAATTACAGTTAGTACCTGAGGATCACGTGGTTGAAATTGGAACTGGCTGGGGTGGATTAGCAGTATTCGCAGCTAAAAACTATGGCTGCAAAGTCACGACAACTACAATTTCAGAAGAGCAACACCAGTACACTGAGGATCTGATATACAAAGAAGGGCTGCAAGATAAGATCACCTTATTAAAGCAAGATTACAGAGCACTTGAAGGTAAATATGACAAGTTAGTTTCAATCGAAATGATTGAAGCTGTAGGTAAAGAATATTTGCCAACCTTCTTTAAAAAGTGTTCAAGCTTATTAAAGGACGAGGGGTTAATGGTGCTACAGGCAATAACAATAAGTGACCATCGTCTCGAAAGTTATAGTAAAAGTGTCGACTTTATACAAAAACACATTTTTCCAGGTGGTTTTTTACCATCACAGTTACTAATTAATGAACACCTTAAAAGGCATACTGATCTTATGATACGAGATCTTCACGACATCGGACTAGATTACGCCAGAACCTTAAGAGATTGGCATCACAAACTCTTAGAAAATAGGGAACCTTTAGCGGAGGATGGTTATGACGACCGATTTATGAATATGTGGCGTTATTACTTTAGCTATTGTGAAGGGGGTTTTTTAGAACGTACCATCAGCACAGTACAACTGGTAATAAGTAAACCAGCTTTTTCAAACAACATTACACGTTAGGTTTAACCAATAACATGAAACCTAGCGTAATCAGATTCTGCACTTATAAGTTTTTAGCTATAATAGTTACCTTAATTTTTTCAGGAGTGACCATGGCAGATCCACTTATTGATTTAAAAAAAGTAGGGGAAGCAAAGCTCAAAGTGTTATTTTGGGATGTTTACAACTCCACCTTATATAATCAAACAGGTGAGTACTTAGAAGATCAATTCCCACAGGCACTAAAAATAGATTATTTGAGAGATATTGATGCTGAGGACTTAATAGAAAGAACTCAGGATGAATGGAAGAAATTAAGAATTGAACAAGTAACATATAAGCAATGGATACCGTTGTTGAGTGATATATTACCAGATATCAAAAAAGGAGATACTCTCTTACTAAGTGTTAATAAAAATCTGAAAAGTGAATTTTTCTTTAATGGACAATCAATTGGGAAAATTTCAGACTCGAATTTTGGAAAAAGTTTTTTACGTATTTGGTTAGACGTAAATTGCAGCTACCCAAAGGTGCGCAATCAACTTATTGGACTAAAAATATGAAGCCGTTTAAATATATAATTTTTGTTCTAATTTTTCCATTTGTGCTGTCATGCAGCAGTTCGATAGACGATTATGACAACACTAAGCCTACATTTAACTTAGCTACATATTTTGACGGGGAGGTCACCGCTTGGGGAATTGTACAAGACTATTCCAACAAACTGACTAGACGCTTCTGCGTAGATATAATTGGCACTTGGCAAGGTAATAAAGGTCAGCTCCATGAGACCTTTTATTACAATGACGGTGAACAACAAATACGCATATGGAACCTTAAAGTCGATTCTGATGGACGTGTTACTGGTGGTGCAGCAGATGTTGTTGGAGAAGCTAATGGTGGCTCGAAAGGCACAGCATTTAATTGGCAATACACTCTACGTGTACCGATAAATGATGCAGAATATACTTTTTTTGTAGATGATTGGATGTTTATGTTGGATGATAACCGTATGATGAATCGGTCTTATATGAAAAAGCTTGGCATTACCGTTGCTGAAATTTCTATTTTTTTTGATAAAACACAACCTGTTAGGAAATGTGTATAGGTTTACGAAATATGACAGGGGACATTTTATAGGTGTCATGACTTTATAATATTTCAAGCTTTCATGACATAAAGCCTTATGTTTAATCATTCGACTATTAGGGTTCCATTCATTCTAAAATAAACATTGTCTTAATTAACACTTATATAACTTTTTAAAACATGTTGGCACTCTATTTTTCAGGGTATGACCTGAATGCTTTTGAAACCTCCAATGAATACAGCTTCTTTAATTAAGTTTATTTGTCTTCCATGTGCAAGCCGCCCCAACATCACATCACAAATCATAGCGATGCGATGCGAACTAAAGCATTACTAATAAAGAGCACGTTTTGATATATCTTTTTGACATGCCTAATATGGCTCTAAAAGCCATAAAATAATACCTTCTAAAATATGTAATTCGAAAGGCTCTACAATGTGCTTGCAATGATTATTGAATCATCAAAATGACAAATACATGATCTTCGCGACTTGTCTATAAATTAGTCGTATAATCTGACTCATAATCAACACCCTACACTTTCAAATGACTCATACATTGTGCTTAACCCTGAAAAGTAACCATTAAACTAACATTGTTGTGTAATTTGAGTCTAATATATGCAAAAAGATATTGTATTTTATCAAGTTTTCTGTGCTTAAAATTTGCGGGTTATTTTTTGAAATGATAATTTAGTCGTGTAAGATCTTTTCTTTTAAGCAAATCTGAACTAGTGTTTATCAACATTGGCAAAGGACAATTTTATTACCTAATAATTTTGTGTTTTATTTTTTCGGCAATAAGAATAGAGTTTAAATCGTTATTTATAGGAATAGTTAGTTGTGACAATAAAAATCCAAAAAGCTTTAAATATACATCATATTAGAGTAGTAAAAAAATTTGCAAAGCTTAACGAAGTTAAAATATCTGATATTGAAAGGTACTTGGCTGAATACGTTTCGATACCTACAGCTAGGAAAATAATTCATCAATTAAATGATTTAGATATTATAATTTTTGACCAATGCAAATGTGACAAGAGAGTTAAGATAGTGCGATTTCTCATTACAAACTTAGATGAGTATATGTAAATATAGTTTTTTATTTTTTAACACAGATCTCGTTGTAAACGAAATTTGAATTTTTTAGTAACAGTCTTAATTATAATTCGTAGAAAATTCACAACAAAAAGTTAGTTTATACTAACCCATAAACTTTTGAATAATATCGACTCTTAGTATTCAAAAGTTGTTCAGAATCAACGTACAAATAAGTTTTAAATTTACTAACAATTACCCTCAAATTCAATAACCATTCCCCAGTTCATTAATAATTTCAGGTTACATTTGCACCTCAATCAGTCATTTTATTCCTTTATACTGGGTACTTAGTAAACAGTGTCTAGTCTAAAAGCAATAAATATAAAGAAATTGATACCTTAACAGGTTGGCATATTTCAATAATTAATGAATAAAAATATCTTAATCAATCCCTTGTTTAAAAGCTATGCCAATTAAATCTTAAAATACCTTTGACTAAGCAGTGCATTCTCAATTTTTTTTACTGAACTATTATTTACATTATATAAATTAATAAAATCATTAAAATAGAGCCA
>CAZMDX010000108.1:0-5291 GCA_964564805.1 uncultured Pseudoalteromonas sp.
GAATTGTAAAAAATGGTCACAAATAGTAGCGAAAATACGCCATCATTGCATTACGAAATTCCGTTTGTATTACACAAAATTAAGGTGAGACATGTTATTTGGTAGCAAAACTAGTAAAAATATAGATGAGTCAAAGATAGTAGAGTGTATTAGCCGTTTTTTTGAGCTTCCTGATACATCAGCTAAAAGCTGGATCCAAATCAAAAAAAATACTGTGAAAGTCACCTTACCCTTTGTGGCTAAGAGTCTTCATGACGAACTTATCAAACAAATTAAGATTTCGGCAGAAGATACAAAACTTAGTGTCAGCATCGATACTCAAATCGTATCCGTACCAACCAAAATAGCTAAAATTCCTAACGTAAAAAACGTAATCGCCATAGCCTCTGGAAAAGGGGGAGTCGGTAAGTCGACTACTAGTGTTAATTTAGCTCTTGCACTAATGGCAGAAGGTGCCAAGGTAGGTTTGTTAGATGCGGATATTTACGGGCCATCAATTCCTATTATGTTGGGTAACCCAACGGCAAAACCAAGTAGTAAAGACAACAAAAAAGTTGAACCATTATCTGCACATGGTGTGGTCGCTAGTTCAATTGGTTATTTTGTACCGGCTGAGGATGCCACTGTGTGGCGTGGACCCATGGCTAGCAAGGCGCTCCATCAATTAATCAATGAAACTGCTTGGCCTGAACTCGATTATTTGATTGTAGATATGCCTCCTGGCACAGGGGATATTCAATTAACCATGGCGCAGCAAGTACCTTTAAGTGGCGCAGTAGTAGTAACCACACCACAAGACTTGGCACTCGCAGATGCTATTAAAGGCATTGCTATGTTTAAAAAGGTCAATATTCCCGTTTTGGGATTAGTAGAAAACATGAGTTATCATCTGTGTAGTCAATGTGGACACAAAGAAGCCATATTTTCTGAACTAGGTGGTGACAAGTTATCCGAAATGTATCATTTGCCTTTACTCGGAAAATTACCTCTTAATATCGATATTCGCCAACATGCAGATAGTGGAAAACCCTTACAAGTCTCAAATCCAGAGCATTCATTAAGTGAAGCATACCGACAGTTAGCCAGAAAAACGGCAAAATATTGTTACTTAAAGAGTACGCAAATAGCGTAAACTCTAGTCAATTATTATTGAAATACTTAAAAAAAGAGCTGATTTTTATGCGATTGTGTGACAAAGATATCTACCAACATCTTTTAGATGGCAAAATAAAAATAACTCCACAACCGGATTACGAAGAAATAAGCGGTGTCACTGTGGATATTAGGCTGGGCAATAAATTTCGTGTTTTTGAAGACCACCATGCACCTTATATAGATTTAAGTGGACCAAAAGCTGAAGTACAAGCTGCGTTAAATACAGTTATGAGTGACGAAATTAAAATTGCTGACGACAAATCGTTCTTCCTACACCCAGGTGAATTGGCGCTTGCGGTGACACAAGAATCAGTGACATTACCAGGCAATATTGTTGGTTGGTTAGATGGGCGCTCATCATTAGCTAGACTTGGCTTAATGGTTCACGTGACTGCTCATAGGATTGATCCTGGTTGGTCAGGCAATATTGTATTGGAGTTTTTCAACAGCGGTAAATTACCATTGGCCCTAAAACCTGGTATGAAAATAGGCGCAATTAGTTTTGAGGTGTTATCAGATTTCGCAGAAAAACCTTACAACTCTAGAGCCGATGCAAAGTACAAAGACCAATCAGGTGCAACTGCCAGTCGAATTAGTGCGGACGATAAATCTTAAGTCATCTTCACAAGCACTATGCGTAATCATCATTGCCCATAAAACATATGGGGAAATGTTGTAAATCTGTTAAGTATGATCACCAAGCAACATATAAAACCTCTCATTTCAATATCTTTATAGGAGCCATTTGTGCCGGACAATTCTCATTTTTATCAACCTAAAGACGGTCATCAATTAAAACATGACCCATTTAACGCAATTGTTGCACCACGACCCATTGGGTGGATATCCAGTAAAAGTTCATCTGGCCAGATAAACTTAGCTCCCTATAGTTTCTTTAATGCATTTAATTATCATCCTCCTATTATCGGTTTTTCGAGTATTGGCTATAAAGATAGTGTGAAAAATGCAGCCGATACGGGAGAGTTTTGCTGGAGTCTTGTTACACGTTCTCTTGCTGAATCGATGAATCAAACTAGCGCTGCTGTAGGCTGTGACGTCGACGAGTTTGAGCTTGCTAACCTTGCCAAAGGACAATCAAAAGTAATAGACGTCCCATATGTAGCAAAAAGCCCAGTGGTAATGGAATGCAAAACATCTCAAGTGATCCAATTAAAGTCTGCCAGTGGTGAAGACTGTCAAACGTGGTTAGTTTTAGGGGAAGTAGTGGGTGTGCACATATCTCAAGTCGCTATTAAAGAAGGTGTTTATGACACTACGGCTATGCAACCTGTCATGAGAGGCGGTGGGCCAAGCGATTACTTTTCTGTCAGTGAACTGCAAAAATTTGAATTGTTTCGTCCAAAGTAGAATTTAAAGCCAAAAATTCAGATTAAAAAAGGGATCTTGGCTAAGGAATGCTCAATCAGAACAAATTAGCTCGATTTAGCGTTGCAAAGAAAAATAAATTACGTACACTGCCCAACTTCGGTCGGTGTGTAGCGCAGCTTGGTAGCGCACTTCGCTGGGGGTGAAGGGGTCGTAGGTTCGAATCCTATCACACCGACCAATTAAATTTACCATCCCACATTCAATATATTTGTCTTCACCCAAGCAATTAGTGTTCGTCAGCATTGTCTGCGATTGAAAGAACCATAAAGTCAAATCCTATCACACAGACCCATTAATTTACCGTCCGACATTGAATCTACCTATTTTCAAGTAACTAATTGTTATCAGCTATCACTGGCTGGGATTGAAAGGAGCACACATTCGCATCCTTTCACACCGACCAATTAAACTTTATATTGTTACATGTTTACTTGAAGCAAATTTAGATTAACAGCGTTAAGTATTGGCTAAAGGTAACGGCGGTTTATATGAAACTCATTATAATGAGCAATTAAATTCTTCACTATTCATTTGATGAAAATTATTTTTGTTCCCGGCTCTCCTCTTAAGACCATATGAAATAATCTAATGTCAGCGTACACATATAGCGTTTCAGTAGCAGCCACTTGATTCCAAAAACAAGCGTTAATAACCATTTACAGTGTGCAAGGGTGTGCTGTTACGTTGCTGGTTATTTAGTAGTAGTGCGAATAGTGCATCTTCTGGAACAGGTTTGGACCAGTAATATCCCTGACCAATATCGCAACCTAGAGTAACTAACTTTTTAAGGGTTACCTCATCTTCTATACCCTCTGCTACAGTTTTCAGCCCCAGACTACCTGCCATATTAATTATGGCTTTTACAAGGGGTTCGTCATGTTTAACAACACACAGCGATGTAATAAAAGATTGATCGATTTTAAGGGTGGAGGCATTAAAATTACGAAGATAGCCAAGGTTTGAATAACCAGTGCCAAAATCATCAATAGCAATAGTGATGCCTAGTGCGCTTAATGCATTGAGTTGTTTTTGAATTTGATCTGTTTCATCTACAAGCAAAGATTCAGTTAATTCTAATTCAAGTGCCTCAGGAGGCAAACCGGCGTCAAATAATGCAGCTTCAACGATGCTCTGTAGTTGTCCATCTTTGAACTGCATTACGGATAAGTTGACAGCTACGCGTAGCGTTGAAAATCCTCGTCGCCGCTGCAAAGCACAGTCAGTACAAGCTTGTTGGATTACCCAGCGGCCTAATTCATTAATCAACCCGCTACTTTCAGCTAACGGGATAAATTGTTCGGGGCTTATCATGCTTCCGTCGGGTTGCGGCCATCTCAAAAGCGCTTCAACAGAAGTCATTTCACCACTAGTCAAATTAACCATGGGTTGATAATAAAGTTTGAACTGAGCCTCAATCAAAGCTGGACGTAATAATTGCAATAATTTGAATTTATCATCGCTGATCTTATCTAGTCTCTCATCATAATAATGGTAGGTATTGCGACCATCTTGTTTGGCCTGATACATCGCAATGTCTGCTTTGCGACATAATTGTTTGAAGTCTGTACCGTCTTTTGGGGCACACGCGATTCCAACTGAAGCAGAAATGACAACCTGATTTTGTGAAATTTGAAATTCAGCAGCACATTGTTGAATCAAAGTTTCAGCTAAGCGATCTATTTGACCGTAGTCGTTCTCGAACGGTGTCAGTAACAGAAACTCATCGCCACCAAAGCGAATAAGGTACTGATCTGGCATCAAAATTTTATTTAGTCGTTGTGTCAGTTGCTCCAGTAACTGGTCCCCGGCTGCATGCCCTAGTGCATCATTTACAGGTTTGAAATTATCTAAATCAATAAATAAAAGAGCTAGATTTTGTTGTTTTTGCTGGAAGGCAATCAAAGATTGTAAAAACAGCTTTTCGCCATAAAACCTGTTCGGTAAGTCAGTAAGAGGATCATGATGGGCTAGGTACTGAATTTCTGCTTGGCTTTTTTGTACTTTAATGTTTTCATTTTGCAATGAAATCATCAGGCGCTTAATGTCATGTACTAAAATGTATACACTAAACCCTGTAACAACAAAAATGACTAATATAAACACCAAATGTGACCAGCTTAAGATTGGGATGTGGGGTGTGATAAAACCTTGTAGTGTTAGCCAAGCGACAAATATACACTGAACAATTATAAACATTAGAACCGATAAGAATAAACCTGCACCGCCCAGAATTGCTGCAAAGATTAGCAATGCTGGATATCCAAGAATTGCCAAATCAAATAAGCCCGCGCCAGTCAGCGCTAGGGCAAATAGCATAGTAGCCATAGAACCTAGTAGAATATAAGCTGAGGTTAAAACTTTGTGTTTAAAGGCAAAGCCCAAAGCTATAATGAGGAAGCCAAGGCCAATGCTGAAAATAATAAAAGTAATGCTTTTAGCCACTAAGAGTGTAGCTATTAACCCAAGTGCGGTAGCTGTACATATTTGCATCAATCTATGACGGCGAATTTTGCTGAATACATCTTTTTCTAACGCTTCTTGAATCGCACTAACGTGAGTTTTTTTGTTTGGAGCCATCTTGAAACCTTTGTATAAAAGCGATTTATTTTAATGTTTGACATTATGAAGACCAAATGTGGAACACGCACACTTCCCATCAAATACTTATCTTAAAAAATAATGACTAAAACTTTATATGTTTGGTGATTGATGTCCATATTCCATTCTGATTGGCCACCCTTGCCTTG
>CAZMDX010000109.1:0-1753 GCA_964564805.1 uncultured Pseudoalteromonas sp.
CTTTAATAGTGATAAAAACTGGTAGATTATACTTATATTTTATTTATATAGTTAATGAGAAATAGTATGTTCGAAGTCAGTGAATATTTTGATGGTAAAGTTAAGTCTATTGGATTTAAAACGGACACATTGCCTGCCACAGTCGGTGTTATGGCTGCGGGTGATTACGAATTTGGTACCAGTGAATTTGAAACTATGACAGTGGTCAGTGGCTCACTAACCGTTCAATTACCGGGCAGTGAGCAATGGGAGACCTTTGGTCCAAGTCAGCAATTTGCTATTGAAGCTCACCAAAAATTTAAAGTTCAAGTGACAAGCGACACGGTCTACTTGTGTACCTATGGTTAGTAGCTAAAAACTTATGAATAAAACAGTCAAAAAGTTAGATAATAATGTGGTGAAAGCACTGACGATTGTTTGCGAGATGGCTAAACAAAATATAATTGGCTTTGAGTGGTTAACTCACTCTGCCAATTATGCCAATTTTCCAGGCAGCTTAGTGATTACTTGTGTACTGGATAAGTCAAAATCAGTAGATGTTATGTTGCTCAATGAACAAGATATTGAACTGCGTAAGCAAATTCAAAAGCAACTTTTAAAAGCAGGTATTTTACTTAAAGATGCCAGACGTCATGTATTTTTTGATTCGGAACAAGCTTGTTTGTTGGAGCATAATGGTGATTGGAAACGCAGGTTAGCGGTTAATTAAGTTTTGTATTTGATTATATTATCTTGTTCGTCGACCAAATAATCGCGAATTTTTTAAAATTAAAATCCAGGTTATATAATTTTCTGGCACACATAACACATTGTGAACTTACAATTACGTGTATGCCATATATTGCTCGGTCTTGAGTACTTATTTTTTTTTCAAGGTGTGGGCTGCTTGACCGAACGGTATTTAAAATTTAAAAAGCTTCTGAATTTGTATCGTTATCTGTTGCGATGGCACTAATGCCATGAAAATGCCATTTTGTTATTTGTTGGTAACTCAAGATGATGTTCTTCACACGTAACGTTAGCTGTAATATTTTTCAATTCCTGCTCTTAACAAATTGTAGACGTATTTAAAGTTAGCCATTTGTTTGTAATTAATGTGTCTAACCCTTCAAAACTGGGTGGTGCTAAATACTATAAAAAAGTAAAAAAACAGTTTGACCTGTGAGTTTCACACCACTATTTAGGTATTTTTACTAATATGCAAACCTATATTTTGCAGGCTAATATTCGACGCTAAGCTTTCCCATAAATTTTGTGGATGATTCAGCGTGATTAAAGCCCTGCAACAAAAACGATTCTTACGAGAATCTTTTTTGATCCTAATATCACTGCTTCTGGCAGTCATGCTTAACTTTATATATGTTCCATTGATTGCCAGTGCAGAATTAGTGTTTGGGCAATCGATAGCATTGCTGGTAACCATTCGTATTGGGTGGCGAGCTGGCATATTGGTTTCGATTGCCGCCTCCCTCACTACTTATTTACATTGGGGCCATTTGTATGCATTGCTCCCTTATATGCTAGAGATATTTTATATTTATTGGCTACAAAAGCGGAGAAAGAGACTCTTTTACTATGTTCTTTTTTATTGGTTGAGCATCGGTTCAGCTGTCGTGGCGGTGCAGTATTTTTGGCTTGGCGACTTTTTACCGATAACCAACGCTGCCATTATCGTCACATACATTATCAATGGCTTGGTTAATATCGTCATAGTTAGTGTGTTAATGACTTACACAAGATTAGGTACAAAAAA
>CAZMDX010000110.1:0-2770 GCA_964564805.1 uncultured Pseudoalteromonas sp.
AAAAAATTATTTGCGTAATCTTTTTCTCAAGCCTAGGCATAATAAACCTAACCCTAAACCCAATAATGCGACACCTGTTGGGGCAGGTACCGGCACTGCAGGTCTATTTTGTAAACCAATAACAATATTGTCGAACTCACCCGCGACACCAGTTGTGTCTATTCGTAATTTCGTAAACGACTCTGCTAAAGTAAAATCAATTGCAACATACAGATTTGACTCTGGGCTATCCTGACCACCGGAAGTACCACCAGCTAGTGTTAGTAATGATTGACCTGTAATTGTTTGTATCAAATCACCATCATTATTAAAAAAAGTAAAGTCATTGTAAGTGTCAACAGATCCCCAGTAGAAACTAAGAAATGTGATGCCTACATCATCAACAATATTCGTTAAAAATACTGAATAATCAACTTCAACCCAAGAAGGTAAAGTCGCCCTATCTTGAGGGGTATAGCCAAAGCAAGTGTTGTCATCACGTGGAGCAGCAGCAACACCAGCGACGGAACCCTTGCGAACACCAAAGGCACCAGGATCGCTTGTAGTTACTTCAATACCACTTCCAGTCCCGTTTACAGCACATTCATCAAAGCCTGTGTCGTTGTATATTCCAGTTCCTGATTCTGGTGGGAACCCCACTAGTTGAGTCGCTCGGTCAAAGGTCTCAACAACAAAGCCGTTAGAGCCGTCAGTTATGTTGGTTGTAGGTACATTTACGCTGGTAAGCCCTGAACCATCACTAGCAAATTGTGCAACACCATTAAGATTGTTTGCATTACCGAAGTTGACTGTTGCTGCGTTTGCGCTGATAGTCATTGTCAAAGCTAGAACGATACTGGCTGATAAAAACTTAGACTGTGTTAATAATTTTTTCATTGCTCTTCCTTGCAGTTACGAGTGGTTTTGTACTCAATTTTATGATGCATCGTTAATGCCAAAGATAAAATAAATAATCAAAACATAAGCTTATAAATTATAGTTAAAGTTCAAATTTTAAAAGTGTAAATAAAGCAGACAGTTTTATGAGTAACGTATACAAAAATACTGTTACAAATGTACAGGGTAAAATAGTTATACGATTGTGTTTAGAGCAAAAAATAAAGTATCAATATAAATATGAGAAAACATAAGTAAAGATGATGCTTGTGTATAACGACGTTAATCGATAACTTTTAGTCATTAACAATTTTGTGACATCGATTATGCCAACTGAAGAACAAAAACATTATTCCACTTGTACCTTGTGCGAGGCCATGTGTGGCATCGAGGTAACGACTCAAGATAGAGACATACTATCTATCGTAGGTGATAAATTAAACCCTTTCAGTGAGGGACATGTCTGCCCTAAGGCAATGGCACTTAAAGATCTGTATGAAGATCCTGAACGAATTCGCTCGCCTATTGAGAAAACAGCTGATGGAAAAGGATGGCAGCAAGTATCTTGGGATTATGCATTAGACAAAGTGGCAAGCAGCTTGTTTAACGTGCAACAAAAACATGGAGTTGAATCAGTTGCTACATATCTTGGTAACCCTAATGCCCACAATATGGGGTCTATTTTATTTGGACCTTATTTTTATCGTGCGTTAAAATCACACAATCGATATTCAGCCACATCAGTCGATCAACTGCCACATCATATTGTTAGTCGCCAACTATTTGGACATCAGTCACAAATTCCTATTCCAGATATTGATCATACCCAACATTTTATGATTATAGGGGGCAACCCATTGGCGTCGAATGGCAGCATAATGACGGTGCCACATATAAAACGTAGATTAAAAGCTATTCAAGCCCGTGGCGGTAAAGTGGTGGTCATTGACCCTAAAAAATCTGAAACAGCAGATATGAGCAGTGAACATCACTTTATAAAACCGGGTACTGATGCTTTATTGATGTTAGCGATGCTACATACCTTGTTTGATAAACAACTGGTTGATGCCGATAAACTACTGAGTTTTGCACCTGATTTATTAGCGGTTGAAAAATATGTTGTGGATTATCCGGCTAAACGAGTCGCAAAACTAATAGGCATGAGTGAAGGCCAGATTATTGGTTTGGTTGAATCATTTTGTGCTGTCGGCCCCGCTGTTTGTTATGGGCGAATGGGTGCCAGTGTGCAAGCATTTGGAACCCTCACTCAATATTTGATCATGTTGTTTAATATGCTCACAGGCAATTTAAACCGGCAAGGTGGTATGATGTTTACCCAACCTGCTGCTGATTTTTTACCGCATTCAGGTAGAGGCTCTATTGCAAACTTCCATACAAGGGTGCGTAAACTACCTGCTTTTGCTGGTGAGTTTCCAGTATCCGCTTTAGCAGAAGAAATGATCACCGAAGGTGAAGGGCAAATTAAAGCCATAGTGATAGGAGCAGGTAATCCCATTTTGACTACCCCTAATGGTCAGCAATTAGATAAAGCCTTTGAGAATTTAGACTTTGTTGTGGCAGTAGATTTTTATATTACTGAAACTTCACGTCATGCTGACATCATTTTACCGCCAGTGACGGCATTAGAACGTGATCACTACGATATCGTGTTCCATAACTTTGCTGTTAGAAATAGCACCAAGTTTTCACCCGCTATTTTTACTCCTGCTGAAACAAGTAAAACCGATTGGCAAATTTACCTTGGTTTAGCTGAACGCTTAGATAAGTTAAATGGTTTACCCACCGATAAGTATCAAACACTTTGGCAAAAGGAACCTAAAGGGTTAGTAGATGACTTACTGAAAAGTGGTCGATATCGTCATGAAGACGAATT
>CAZMDX010000111.1:0-1510 GCA_964564805.1 uncultured Pseudoalteromonas sp.
ACAGTGACTTCTTTGGCTTCTGGGGTGACCACAATATTAGTATCTGACATTTCAGAGATAACCCGGATCACATTGATCATTGCCGCTTCTTTAAATTCTAGCTCCTTTAACATCTGCTCAGGTTTCTTATCTATATTGCTATACGCATCTGCCACATAGATAAAGCAAAAAAGTGGGATGATCCACATCCATATTTTACTTTGCCATACATGCTTGTCATTTCGACTTTTCATTTTGATTTCCATTATCTCACTACAATTAAATCGCCTAACGTGCCCACTTCTACAACCACGTTCAAACGACTAATCTTAATCACTTTAATAACTTGTGTCGGTAAGGCCGGATTAAAGCTGAACTCATCACCCACTCTCACCATGTAAACACCAATGCCACCAATTTCAAGTAATGCAATAGGGAGTTTTTCTTGGGCTTTAAAAACCACGCCTTTCATGGTTAATTTAGGTAAATTAAAAGCTAAACTGCTACTTTTGAAACTACGACTGGCATAGGCACCTTGAGCTGTTTGACCGGCTTGATTGAGCACAGCGATTTCTTGTGTGACCGCAAAAGGGTCTCTAATACCATTAACAAAAGCATTGCTACTGGGGTTGATATTTGCAATCGGCATAGGGGGTTGTGCGTTTCTGGTATTCGTTACCTGCGACTGGCTTACGTCTGAAGGTGTTGCACCCAACATTTTCTCATTAATGAGAGTATTTCGTTCTTTAATCATGTCCAACAAGCCTAATACTTGTTCTTTAACGATACTGTTTGACGGTGTTTCATCTGCAGTGACAGTAGGTATAAAAAAAACATACAGCACGCATACAAAAGGCGTTAATTTATTCATTTATCCAGAAGCTCCCATCATTGCCTTAAAAAACCCGATATATACCATCATGACCATGCCACCAATCACCAAAATAGAAGCGGGTTCAACCAAATTAGCGAGCGTTTTGCTCAGCGATTTCAAACTTTCTTCATAAAAGTTGCCTGCTTCATGCATGATTGCCACTAAGCCACCTGTTCTTTCTCCTACTGATGCAAGTTGGTAAATCAGAGGATCAATAAAAGGGGCGTTTAAACTCGAACCTAAATCTCTTCCGGTTAAAACACTGTTTGTTGCTCGATGTATCTGTAAAGCAATAACCGAATTTGGCATGAGTTTCTCTATAATTTTTAGAGCTTCGACTAACGTTAAGCCACTTTTGAGTAACGTTGATAAACCCCAGCCAATTTGAGACATCGCCCCCACACGCACAACTTTCCCAATAATAGGGATGCCTAAGACAATACGGTCTGTAGCATATTTGCCTTTTCGCGTGCCTCGAGCATATTTAAGCAACAAAATAGTGGCAATCAATCCAACAATAATATAATTGCCGTAGGTAACAAAAAATTCTGATATATCGACTAATCGCTGAGTTTCAGTAGGAAGTTTTTTACCCGTATTTTCAAATATTTTGACAAATTTTGGGATGACTGAGGTCACCATAAAGTAGCCCATTAA
>CAZMDX010000112.1:0-15883 GCA_964564805.1 uncultured Pseudoalteromonas sp.
AGCGATAATCGGCCATGTGCCATCATAGCAACAACAAAAAATGAGCCAAGATATAAGGCAATACTACAAAGGTAATTGTCAAAAAGTGAGAATTTGAGGTCAAAAAACTCAAGTAAGAAAGGAACAATAATGGCTGCAGGTGCTAACCTAAAACATAATTTGTATAGAGGCATACCGTTTGCAAAAACCAATATAAAGCTCAACAGATATAATGCCAGCGGCAAAATCCATAATAATGGAAATGAAGCTACATCTGTTGTTAAATATGTTGTTAATCCGAGCATTAGGCTTGATGGAATAAAACTTAAAAAAGCCCAATGTAATTGTATTCTTAATGATGGCTTTTGTGAATTCTCAATGGTTTCTGGGCTTTTTTTATGCTCAAAATCTTTGACATCGTATTGAGTCATGTAACTTAGAAGAAACAGTAGCCCTGCAAAACAAACATACATAATGCTCCATAACCACGTTTGTTCACTTAGTGTTATAAACGGTTCTATCAAAATTGGATAAGATAATAATGCCAATAAGCTACCGATATTACTGGCGCTGTATAAAAAATAGGGATTTCCAGCAGATTTATCTTTACTTAGGGAAAACCAACGTTGTAATAAAGGTGCATTTGCTGACAAAATGAAAAATGGCATGCCGACACAAACAATAAGAGAGATAAAAAGCCACACGACTGGATAATGTGTTCGTTCAACAATATTATGCAAATAGAGAGATAATGGAAGGAATACGACGGCGATCGCAGTCAATATCAAATGTATAACTTTTTGCTTTTTAAAAGTTAATTTTGTAGCGCCATAGCATACATATGCGTAGCCAAGCAGTAAAAGTGATTGAAAAAACAACATGACGGTTTGCCAAACGGACGGACTTCCTCCTAATTGCGGAAGGATTAGCTTGGCAATCATAGGCTGAATTAAGAACAGTAAAAAAGCACTGATAAAAATAGTAACAATATAGATTGTTTTATGTAAATTCATAAAATCTTGTTTTAGTTGAACTTTTTTTAGTCTATCAGTAAAAGAGCCATTTGATGTATATGATTTTAATTTATCCTTGTTAATCTGGTCATTCATCAGCCAGCCATCTTAATAACAAGACTGACTAAATCATTCGTAGCAATTTGATTAATCTCAATATAGGTTGGGTCTTTGGGAAAGGGGAGTCATTATTGTTATGATATTTGTAATATTGTGTACTTCGGTATTGTTACTAATACAGTCTAAACCAGTGCCTTAAATCAACTCCCTAAGTCCCTATGGATAAAAAGCTGGTAAATGAATGTTGTGCTAAGTACAACATTCATTAGGTTTACATGATCACTTAATATAATAAATCCAATGTGTGAACAGTTTATCGAGCTTATCAAACCTTTGTTATTATACACGGACAATTACAATAGAGATAATAGCACCTGTGCTTCAGTTCGCTCAGCGAATGGGCGAGTCGAGGATAACGCACGCTCCAACGAATTTTTAGCCTGTGGAATACGATTCAATTTGTGCAAGGTATAAGCAAGGTGATATTGATTAGACGGGTCATCTGAGTCCATAGCAAAGGATTTACGTAACGCGGTTAATGCATTTTCATATTGCCCCATAAGCGATAAAATCCATCCTTGAGTATCATACAACGCTGCTACTTCTAATTCTTCTTCTGCACCTTTTGTTACTGCTTGATTGATCAATTGGTGTGCTTTATTGAGATCCATGTCTATGTAAATATTTGCCATGTTGTTCAGGATTAATGCTTTGTTAGGCAATAACTCAAATTCGATTAGTTTTTGATACTCGACTAATGCTTTTTTAAAATTGTCTCGATTAATGTAAAAATCTGCTAATAAATTGCGACTTAAATAATCTTCGGGATTATTTTTAAGCAGTTCTTGTAGTTTGTTTTCAAATGCATCATGAGCGATGCCTTTAGTCGTCAATTGGTATAATTTAATCAAAGCAGTTCGGTAACTTCCTGCTATTTCAAGGGTTTTTAGGTACGCTTTAGATGCGGCTTCAGGCTCATTATTGGCATTGTAAACGTCACCAGATAACACCAGTAATTGTGGTTCGTTGGGTTGTACATTCAGCCATTTACTTAACATTTTGCGTGCGTTTTCAAGATCACCTGCAATCAAATATGTGTTCACATACTGAGTAGCTAAACTTAATCGTTCAGGTTTTAACTGCAAAGCGCGAGAGATGCTTTGTTTGGCGCCTTGAATATCTCTTGCTTTGATCTGAATTTCACTTAAGTTTGCCAAGCTTTCGGGTTCATTTTGCACTAGTCGCTTAATCTTTGCTAACTCCCCAGTGGCCAGCTCAGACTGTTTGAGGTGCAAGTACAATTCAACTCGTTGTAATAAGTATCTTGTATTGTCAGGTTGGATTTTAAGCGCCTGATTAAGTTGCCGTATGGATTTTTCTGGCTTCCCTTGACGTGTATATATGGTTGCCAGCAATTCCATGGCGTTGAGATTGTCGTTGTCTTTTTTAAGTACACTTTCTAACTTGTCATTGGCCGCGGTAAGATCACCCTTACTAAATTGGACTTGTGCAAATAATGTCAATACTTTTAACGAGTCGGGTTGCAACTTATCCAATTGCTTTAATGTTTCAATTGCCTTGTCATATTCACCTCGTAAGTTCGAAAGAGTTGCTATGTTGAATCGAGTAGTAAAGTGTTCTGGATCTTTTACTAGCGCCTCATTTAAAAAGGTCTCTGCTTCTGATAATTTCTTTTGGCGTATAAGAATTACCGCCTTGAAGTTAATGAACTCAATATTTTCTGGATCGAACAAGAGATACTTATCGGCAATATTGCTTGCCTCATTGAGCTCACCTAATTCTGCTAATAGTTGTGCTTTGGCAATCATAAATTGAAGGTTAGTACTGCTGTATCCAGACAAATTTATCTTACTTAGTGCCTGTTGCTTTTTTCCCCTAGACATTAGCGTTTTAATTTCTAATAGTTTGACATTTTGATCATCTGGATATAATGCTTGTAATTTTTGAGTGATTTCAACTGCCCTAAATATCTTATTATCGGCCAAATAAAGTTCGGCAAGTATAATTGCGCTCTCTGCATTGCTTGTTATTTCAGACTCGTGGTTTTGAAGTAGTTTGAGTGCACTCTTATGATCATCTACTTTAATATAAGTTCGGGCTAGTAAAATGATAGCTTCAATATTGCCAGGCACTAACGACAGATACTGATTGAAAAACGATATTGCCTGTTGATAGTTTTTCAACGCGAACGCTGACAATGCACTCACATATATCAATGTAGGTCTTTTTTGTAAGGTTTCATCGTTAAATACTGCCATCTGTGCACTTAACTTTTCTAATTGAGTTGTAGCCTCTTTGCTCGATTGGTTTTTAGCTAATATCCATGCTTTGATCAGCAAAACTGTAGGATCACCGGGAGTTTGTTTCAATATTTCGTCTACTAGTGGTCGTGCTGATTCAATATTTTGATTTTGTAAGTAAGCAGTTGCTAATGACCGCTTTGTAAACGGATCTAAAGGATCTATTCCATAGCTTTTTTTGTACGTAACAATGGCTTCCTCGATGTTACTTTGACGCATATATAAATCACCCAATACGCGTAATGTTGCAATATTTTCAGGCTCTAAAAATAGTGATTTATCTAAGTATTTTGATGACTCCTTAAAATTATCTACATGCATTTCCAAGAGTGCTAATGCGTTTAAAGCTATGATATTTGCTGGATCGTTTTGCAACGCTTTTTTATATACAATTCGGGCCTGGTTTATTTCTTTTAAGTTGATATGGGCGGAAGCAACAATAACGTACCAATTTGTCTGTGCTTGTTTAGTCAGACTTAAAAATTTTCTATCAATTATCTTTTCATTTTGTTCGGTATATAACCAAACCTTACCTAATGTATCGACGATTAAACTGGGATCCGCTCCTAATGCTAATGCTTCCTCAAGAACTGCTTCAGCTTGGTCCATATAGGTATTGACCATCAATATTTCTCCCATCAGAATTTTTGCTGGGAGATTATCATCATTCTGTTGTAAGCTATTTTTAAGGAATATATACGTTGCACCCAAATCACCCTCTGTGTAGGCCTCTAATGCTTTCTCATAATATTCACTGCTTGTCTGGGCAAAAACCGAGGACGGCAATAAAAAGCAAACAACTAAACAAACTCTCTTAAATTGTTTCAAAATGTCAGTTCTCAATTTTATTTAGGGATGAATGGGATGAACGTAATGTTGAATATACCAAAAATAGATAAAATTAACACTACCACTACTGCTTTGTAGACACCCAATATTTTAGAGTGTTGACCTTTAAAAGTATTCTTATTTAGCTGATGAAAATTGCATGACAGCATCATGCTTTACCTAATATTTGATAGATTGAGGCATAATAAAACTAGATATAATGTGATTTTGTCAAACGCCATGAGATTTAACATTCAGTACTTTTCGATATGTCGAGAATGATATCTTGTTAAGAAGTAGGATAGTTATCAGCACTATAACGGTTAATAGAAATACTTAGTGGGTATGCGTAACATCGATTTATTATTTACTGTTGGTCAGCTATCTACTGTGTTTCATCACCACATCACAGTTTGTTCCATTAATGATAAGCGCGGAGGCACTTTTATTATTGCCTTTCTCGTTAACCGTCAGATTTATGCTGATGTTTGTGTAACGGCAATGAATGACTTGAGTAATTGATGCGAGTCATGCGGCACATTATACACCCTGATAATTTTTTCAGGTATCTAGGTAAAGTTGTATCGTTTGCTGTTTATATTATGGCATTCATAATATCCAATATAGTGTGTATCAACTTAGTTATTAGACATACAGTTGCGCAGACCCTTTTTGAACAATAAGAACACGGTTAAGGTAAATCACAACTTATTAATTTTTAGCAGGTTGTAAGCTTAGGTGTAATAAGCGCTTCCGCAAGCTTTGCATCGCTTCAGTTGAAGGGCTCTACAAGTGACACTGAATATGTAAGCGCCTAAGTTAGAATAACTAAGGCACACTGAGCAGGCATTCACAATCGGCGAACACTAACTCTGGGTTGGTGTTCGTAAATATATGGTACCCCACAGGGCTGGCGGTGCAGTCTTCGATATGTCGACATCGTCACGCGGTAATTGAGTAGTGAGCATCATATACGTGCGAGTGATTCTTTTAAAATATGTGCATATGTTAGTAAAAGAACGAGTACGTTGACTTAATAAATAAATTTATCCACGATGTATGCTCTATACGTTTATACGGATTCATTATTGTTTGCATAATGATTAGCGGCGAGCATACTGGATAAATCATTAAACTTCACACCTTTAATTTTCAATAAAACATTAACTTTTTTACTAATTATTTGGCGGATATAAAAAGGTTGGTTGGGCACAAAATGATGAATGGTATGTGTGTGGCCAAAATTAAAACAAAACCACTGAAATGGTATGAAAAGCCAATGATTTATTACCTGAGTTTGCTGCAATAAATTATACGCCCCACCGTAGTAATGCATTGATGATGTTACAAAATTCAAACATGCCGAACGTAAAAAGTTAGGTGCCACCCATACCACGATTGCAATGTTAATCCATTGCGTAAACGATATTAGCCAAACAGGCAGATTTATTACAATTGCTGAATTATCAGAAATAAAATTTACACTATGGAAAATTAAAAAACTATAAATAATAAGATAGTAAAAAGTGACAAAAGGAAAGCTGGCATTAAATACACTAAAAAAACTATAGCCTGTGATCTCACGAGTAAATTGTTTAGTGCGTATTATTAAGCCGAGTAATCCATCACAAATGACTAAAAGCCTTAATATATGACTTTTTATTCCGTTTCCCACTAAACGTTCTTCAATATCTTGTGGGGTACCTGACGTTTTGTGATGATTTAGATGTATGACTTTACGGTACCAAGGATTGACTGTATTTGGTCTGATAATCCATACCATAAACATCATAAAATGATACACAGTAATGTTTGATTTGAAGTATTGATGATGAATTAGATCGTGTTCTATCTCGTGAGCAATAGAAGCACTGAGAGCGGCAACGATGATGCAACACCAAGCAGGTATAACAACGTAAAAATATAAACAACCTGCAGCAATAAAGCTAAATACAGACACTAAAAGTAACCCTAAACCCAAGCCATCTTGTTGCGCTAAAAAGGGGTGATTAACACGTAAGGTACTTTCTTGGCTTTTTATGTAGGCAACAATCTCCCTTATGGCCTGTCTATCTGGATTGTTCTGCATGTTTTTTCATCATTACACTTAAAGCTTGCAAGTTGTAGGCTACAGCCATTGAAAAGATATGTCTTTGATTTGATGCTGTAAGGGTAGTATGGATGATTTTTTAAGCATCATAAATGACTACTTGCTACTTTTTAGTTCCCCCACGTGTTCTATTGGGAAATTTAAATCATGTGAAAATCTTATTTAATAGTGACCAGAGGCGAGAGCCTAAGCCGCCATTAAATAAGACTCTTGTCTTATGTTTTTAGCTTTACGCTGATATGAACCTTTGCCTTTCTTCGCTTGAACTACTTGTATTTTATACAGTTTTGATGTTACTAACGCGGCTAAAAAATTATGTTTTATTTTTCCTCGTCCGAAATCTGATTCACCTATACTAGTTTTTATAGAAGGCTTTTTATGCTCTCTCATTATCTTTCCTTTAAGTTGTTTAATCATTACGCTGGTTTAATAAGAATTGACTTAGCTAGTTATTACACTGAAAAGTACACATATATAAAATGCCATTTAAGTGAAATTATTAATTATTATTTCGAAGTTTCAACAACATAATAAAATAACATTTTATTATGTTGAATTAGTCAAATATTTTTAAAAATAGTTCAAATTAGCATTTTAAATTTAATCATAGTTGTTTTTATTAAATACTTAAATGCACTTTTATTAATGAGAATTTGTATTATGAAACAACTATCAGTTATTTAACTTGTCGATAGTTCATGTTGAATTAAATGCCATAAAGATCTTATCGTTTTAAAAAATTGATGAGATGCAACATAGAGGCACATATGCATAAATCTACAAAAGCAGCCCTGATATCTGCCTTTATTTTTCCCGGGTGTGGGCATTTTTATTTGAAAAGTAAACTAAGAGGTGCGGTGTTTACTTTAATTTCTGTAGGTTGTTTATATATACTCACCACATACGTAATAGATATAGCTAATGATATAAGTAGCAAAATATTAATCGCAGATATACCTTTAGATATTACTAGTCTTGTAGTTGAAATATCTTCGCAACTGACCAGTAGTGAGAGTAATCCTCCAAATGTCGCAAGCCTCCTGTTATTTATTTGTTGGGGTATTGCGACCGTCGATTCGTACATCCTTGGACGTAAGTTATCTTCGCCAATCGGTTAAAATAGTAGCATCAAAGCTACTTTGTATTCTCAATCTATCAACCAACCATAAATTTATGGCTGATAGATAGCGACCAAGATAAAATGTAGGTGTTATTCATTTATGTTTTTGTCGAGGATAAAATGCCAATGTTTACCCATTAGCGACATAAATTCATGCTGTCCTTAGCCCAATTTTTTAGTTTAGATCTAGTGTTTATATGCCAAATATTAGGAGACACTGCTCTGAAACAGTGCAATTTAATCTAGTAGATTTAATTATTGATTATGTATTTATTAAATAAGTTGAATATGGGAGCAATTGACTAACTGGTCAGATAGTTGCTTGGCTAACTTAATTTAATTTTTTGATAAACCACAGGATAAAGTCATGGTAAACGTTTTTATATTAAAATTGTTGATGATCAGCTTAATCATTTTTTCATCAGCTGCTGTGAGCAAACCTGCGTCTGATTGGTTCTCTGATTTCAAGAATCATGCAACACCGATGCAGCTTTACCATTTTTTATACCTGCTGCCAAAAGGTGGTGATTTACATAATCATCTGGGGGGATCAAATTTCAGCGAGTGGTGGTATGAACTAGCTACTCAGCCTGAGCAAAATGGTGGGTACCGTTATTATACCCGTACTGTTATCAAACTTTGCAAAGGTTATGGCACAAATGAGTTTAACTCGGCGCCGCAATCCTTAATGTTTAGAACTATTCAACACAGTCATTATAATACTTTGAGTGAGTGTGAAAAATCTGAATACCGTTTGATGGATGAACTAAACTTAGATCAAAAAACGGCATGGTTAAATAGTATTCGATTAAACAAAGCTTTCGAGGGACGATCGGAATTTTTTGAAAAACACTGGTCAAGGCTCAACGATTTGGGACGTAATCCAACCATAGCTGCTGAAATGATAGTTAAAAACATGCAAGCTTTTGCTGAAGAAGGCCTGACTTATCTAGAAACACAGATCAACGCCTTCAGCGGACTTAAATCTGATGGCAGTGCATATAGCGGTGATGAAGTTATCGACTTATTTCGTCAGCGATTAACCCAAAATGACGCGATTGATACGGGTGTAACAACAAGATTGCAGCAATCCTTGTTAAGATTTTTACCTGATGCAGAAGAAAACTTAAAGCGTAATTATCGACTGGCTGACAGAAATCGAGATATTCTTGTGGGTCTAAATATAGTCGGCCGAGAAGACAACGATAAAGGTTATCCATTGCGTTTTCTAAAGACCTTTCGCGAACTTCGACAATCCATACCTGCAGTTAAACTATCGATTCATGCAGGAGAAGTGGATGAGCCTAATTTTCATGTGCGCGACACCTTACTTTTAGGTGCAGACCGAATTGGTCATGGTATTAACCTGATTGACGATCCGCAAACCATGTTGCTAATGCGGAATAATAAATATTTGATTGAAATTAATTTGGTCAGCAATTTAATGCTTGAATACGTCAGTGAATACAGCCAACACCCATTTCCAGAGTATTTGAGAACAGGGATCCCTGTTGCGCTCTCCACTGACGACCGAGGAATGTGGGACTCGACCATGACTGATGAGTACTTTGTGGCTGTAAAAGAGTTTAACTTATCATGGCAGGAATTAATCAGTTTGGGTGAAAACTCCTTAATCTTTAGTTTCGTCGACGATGTTAATAAACAAAAGCTGTTAAAAGACTATGCTGTTCGAGTCAAAAAATTTGCTGATGAGTTTCAGCAAAAAGGCATAAAAATGCTCAAGCAAGTTAAGCCTGATAAGCGACTATTTATCTGCCTACGTTATCAGTTATGCAATTAATACGAGACCAAGTGGACTGACTTAACTGTTTCCTATGTATTAGGCAAGCTAGGGCAAACTGAATTAAGGCAAAGTATAGGACATTGAAGCTAAAAAAATAAAATATGCATTAGCTGATTATGTTTTTATATTTTGTTGATACTACAAACGGTTCTTCGTAAATAGTATGGGTTCACCTATACATTTATGACTATTAAAAGGCTGTAGTTTGTTATTAATGTGATGTGCGACTTTATGATTTTGTTTAAACCAGCCTTGGGTGTTTTAATCTTGTTGTGACCCTAATTGTTTTATTTGATAGTCCTCAACAGGCCAACCTATTGGACTAAAAAACAGGTAGTATTACTTTAAGGTAAAATTTTAATATAGTTTAGGAAAGTAAAATATTATGAAATATGAATTACTTGAGAGCGGTATCGCCAAGATTTCACTAGACAATGGGAAAGCTAATGCGGTCTCTTTTGACCTTGCCCAAGAATTTATGGTCAACCTAGACCGAGCTAAAATTGAGAGCCGAGGAGTTCTTATTTCTGGCCATGTAGGCATATTCTCTGCAGGTTTCGACCTAAAAGTTATGGCAACTGGCCCAGAGGCAGCTCAAAAAATGGTTTCAAAAGGAATGCTTTTACTGGAACAAATTTATTCTCACCCGCACCCTGTAGTTGCGGCATGTGAAGGTCATGCCATAGGAATGGGAGTGTTTCTTTTACTGGTATCTGATTACCGTATTGGTGCATTGGGTGAATTTGTTCTCAAACTACCTGAAACTGCTATAGATATGCCTTTCAATTCAACATTGAGAATACTTGCCAAAACTCACGTAGACCCCTTACATCATTCACGGGCTATTATTCAATCTCAGGGTTACTCACCATCGCAAGCAGCGAAGATTGGTATGCTAGATGAAGCTGTTGAATCAGGTCTGGTACAAGAAAAGGCGCTAGAAAAGTTGATGGAACTTTGTGAACTTCCAAGTGGACGCTATGAAGAAAATAAACTATTTATGCGAGCTCAAGAGATTCAAGCTATTTATGAGTCTTTGCACGGGGACAATTAAGGGCTTGTAATAAAGTTACAAACTATTTGGCTGTCTCATTGTTGAGGCAGACGTAAAGTGTGAGGTCTGTCCTCGAATACGAGTTATAAGGACCTCATCCATTTCTTTAAAATGTTAAACAACAGATCTTCCATAATTGGCTTACTCAGAAAGTCATCCATACCTGCTTCTTCACATTTTTTGCGGTTTTCTTCGAAAGCATCCGCTGTAAGCGCAACAATAGGAGTTCTCATTTTGTGTAATTGTATGGTTCTGATTGCTATGGTTGCTTCATAACCGTCCATTATTGGCATCTCGCAATCCATGAGTATTAGGTCGAACGTATTGTTGTGTAATTGATACAACGCATCTTGTCCGTTTTTAGCATTGGACACGTTAAGCCCAAAACCTTCGAGCATGTGTTGGGCAATAATACGGTTAATATCACTATCGTCTACCACTAGTACGTGGCCTATTAATTTGACTTCAGTTGATGTTTCTTGCAATTCGTTGCCGTAAACAACAAATTCTTTTTTGTGGCTGCTATGATCACGCTTAAGATCCAGTGAAACTGTAAATGTTGAGCCGACTTGCGGTTTACTTTGTGCACTAATACTTCCGTTCATTAGTTCGATTATTTGTTTGCTTATTGCCAAGCCTAATCCTGTTCCTCCAAATTTCCGTGTTGTTGATTCGTCGGCTTGTTTAAATGAATCAAATAGTGTTTCCAAAACATCAGGTGCAATACCAATACCACTGTCCTTGACCTTTATCTCAAGCCCTACCTCTGAAGTCGAAGATGTTGTGCTATTGATTTGGATAGTAACCGTGCCTTGCTCGGTAAATTTGATCGCATTATTTATTAGATTGAGTAAAACCTGGTTGAGACGAATAGAATCACCGATAAAAAACCTGGTTAAATTGGCATCATATTCTAGAGATAGTATTACCGACTTTTGATTTGCCTGCGCACGATAAAGCGATAATACCCCCTGAGTTAGATCCTCCAGATTAAATGAGATTTCCTCTAACGTCATTTTACCGGCTTCGATTTTAGATAAATCGAGAATGTCATTAATAACATTCAGTAGCAACGCACCAGAGTCATCAATTATTTTCAGATAGCTTTTTTGAAGTTGTGTCAGCCTTGTTCTACCTAAAAGCTGAACAACGCCAAGTATGCCATTCATCGGTGTGCGTATTTCATGGCTCATTTTTGCTAAGAACTTCGACTTTGCTTGAGTTGCGCTTTCAGCACGATTAACTGAGGCTAACAATCGTTCAGTTTCGTTAAACGCATCGGTGTATCTCATCATGAGTAAAAGCGATTGAGAACAAATGAATACAATGTATCCGACGTCTGAGCTAAAGAAAAAATAGTAGTCGATTAGACCTTGTTGATAAATTACCTCACTTATAAGAGCCAAAAGTAGAAAGATACCACCAGCCAAGAATGTGATTGACCCTTGTGTCTTTTTTAAAACTGCCAAGATAAGTATACAAGTTGAATATATGCCAAAAATAACAGTAAGAATTCGAAATGCAGGAATGAACTGAGTAAATATATTGACGGGGAAAACAACCACCGTCATTGAAAACAAGATACAGATAACAACGTAGCTATTTAACAAAGACTTAGAATACAGCCGCGGAAATAATATGTGGATGTATGACGCAAAAAATAAAATGAACATATAAAAGCTTAGATAATCTATTTGAATTAGTAGATCCCAATCTATGCCAGGGAAAACAGAAGGTAGATAAAGTTCGCTTGTTAAAAGTGATCGAAATGCCATCAACATACAACAAATTGAAAACATGAGTGATGCTCTTTCTTCCCTTCGATATAAATAGAGACCTAAATAATATATACCCATGATGAAAATAGCGCCGCATAAAAATAGGTCAATAGAAAGTGCGTTTTCTCTTGTTTTTGTTATCTGTTGCTCTAGTCCTATCTCAATAGGGTACCAAGCTCCCCCTTCTCTATGATAGAAATTAGCCACTTGTAAGATGATCTCTAGTGAGTCAGTATCACTATAATGGCTAACCGTTAGAGGCAAGTATTGAGGCGTCATCGTCTCGCGTGTCGTGGCTACCACACCATTAGATGCAATCAACTCGCCGTTGATAAATAAGTTGTAAGAGGTGCTCATCCAACTGGTTCTAAACATCAGTTTCTTGTGTGTGACGTTTTTAATAACCTTTAGGTGGTATGTGGCATAACCATCGCCGCTAAGTTTTTCACCATTAACTTTATATCCATTCCATGAACTGGGTAATTTTATAAAGTTCTGTTCTTCGGATACACTTAAGGAAGGGAATTCGTTGGGTTCCAACAGCTGCTTCCAATGAAATCCCCATTCACCTTTAAGTTTTACAACACCATCTTTTTCAAAATCCCAATGTGAAAGGTCAAGTACGCCTTGTTGGGCAACGGGTGGGAATTTAAGCTGTGATGTATCGTCACAAGATGATAAAGATAGACATGCGAGAACAAAAAACAGGTATTTAAGAAATGTATGAGGCGATAAAGGCTTTTTTATCAAAGAAATAGAATTTTTACTCACCGATAAACACCCTATTTAAAAATCTAAGTTTACGCATCGCCAAACAAATTGTTTCGCCATTTTCGACCGATTCTCGATTTGACCTCACTGATGGAGGATAATGTTTACTTCCCTTTAATACACCCAAAAAGACAATGTTGGATTATAGAGGGTATAGCGCTTTGTGTCCTATAAAATTGACTTGGATTGATAAAATACCAGTCTCACATAACTGAAAACTGATAAAGGGTAGGTTGCATAGGGTATATCTGATACTCAACTATCCATAAGATAAACAATAAACAAAATACATTAAGCTCAATCGTGTTTGACCGTTTGAGGACACAAAGCTAATACAATCGCGAGCATAAGTTTAAAGGTGACATGGGTCATTTAAAATATCAGTATCAATATGAGTATTTTCTAGTATTTTGAATGCTGACAAAAACGCACGTTGTACATATTTGGATATTTGAATGGCCCCATCATGTTAATTGATCTGTTGGGTGATGGCCTAAGCTACGAGGCAGAGGTTTTCGTTGATGATAAAACTACTAACATCAATAATATGACTAAGGCTTTGTCAAAACCGAAAATTAATTTTTATGATTTTTAACCCATCAAAACTGACAAAACAGTATCGTCCGAAGACGTAACCCAAGGTCAGGCTGCTGCTAGTGATTTAACTATCGAATAAGCCGTGAGTCCGACAGATGATAATGCTAATTGGATGATGACCAAGAAGAACCTCAGTCACCACGTTAACAATTATCAACAAGCTATTGAATTTCTAAAAGTTCGACTTCAAAAATCAGTAAAGAACCTGGCGTTATTTTCCCTGTCGCTCTATTACCATAAGCTAATTCAGATGGAATAAAAAATTTAAACTTGTCTCCAACAACCATCAGTTGTACCCCTTCTGTCCACCCTTTTATCACTTGATTTAAAGAGAAACTGATGGGTTTATTCCGCTCTACCGAGCTATCAAAGACAGTGCCATCGATCAACGAGCCATGATAATGTACTTTTACTGTTGTGCTAGCGACGGGGTGCATACTTCCTTGGCCTTTTTGTAATACTTGATACTGCAAGCCAGATGCTGTTTCCGCTACTCCTTCACTCGTTTTGTTTGTTGCTAAAAAATCTTTTCCTATATTAATATTTTCTAGTGCTGCCTTTTTATCATTTGAATTTTTAGTGAAGTAAAATATTGCCAATGCAATAACTACCGCTAAAACAATATATTTCATAACTCGTCCTGTTAATGTTCGTAATTATGTATTCTAACACTCGATTCTTTTCGCGATAAAATTAAATTTTTGTGTAGCGACAATTTATTTTTTTATTAAAGTATCCAATTGGTTAGCTCAACGAACTTAAAATCTGCAAAATCGATGCTTGTTGAGGACAGCAGAAACATCGTTTATGGTTGCTATACTTTATTAAAAAAAATAAGAACTCTAATGACACAATCAACCACCTTAATCGACGGACTTTACTTTGGTGAGAGTCCACGCTGGAAAAATGGCCGTCTCTGGTATAGCGATTTTTATGATAATGCCGTCAAATCGGTTGACTTAGAGGGGAACGCAAGGTTGGAAGTACAATTGAATGAACAGCCATCTGGTCTAGGTTGGCTCCCAGATGGAAGTTTGTTAGTAGTATGCATGGAGTCACTCACTTTAAAAAAACTTGAAAAAAAATGTTTGGCTTTACATGCTGACTTATCTCAACATTCAAAACATCTGTGTAACGATATGGTAGTGGATAAGCAAGGTAATGCCTATGTGGGTAACTTTGGTTTTAATCTTGACGCCGAGTTGCAAACACGTGGCATAGAAGCTGTGATGGCTGACCACCCAAAATCCAACATTGTGAAAGTGACACCTCAAGGAGACGTGAGTGTCGCGGCTAGCGGTATGAGTTTCCCTAATGGCAGCGTTATCACACCCGACGGCAAAACATTTATTGTCGCCGAAACACTGGGTCTGTGTTTGACCGCGTTTGACATTGTTGAAAATGGTGATCTAAAAAATCGAAGAATATGGGCTGCCACTGGCACACGAGTGCCCGACGGGATCTGTATGAACACCGATGGTCATATTTGGATCGCAAATGCAGCCGGTCATGAATGTGCCCTTATAGCTCAAGGTGGTGAGGTATTGGAAATAGTCAACACCAGTCAAAATTGTTATGCCTGTATGTTAGGCGCAGGTGATGGAAAAACTTTATTTATGCTGACAGCTCAGAGCTCTCATGCGGGGATAGCAGGAGCAAGTAGAACCGGAAAAATTGAAATGTCTGAAGTAACATCACCCAGAGCAGATTATCCTTAAATCTTTTTTGCCATATTTAGTGTAGTAAAAGTATATCTTTCCTATTCGATTTAAATTGATAGGAAGCTGGGGTATATGACGGGTGTTTGAGCGTTAATCTCAGATGTATCTGTCATGTTTATTGAACCCTAACGAAGCTAGACCAATTTATATATGTATTTGAAACCACGTGGCTCAGGGCCTAGAGTTGTTACTTTATTCCCATGAAACTTATGATGTAACGTCAGCGTAACGCGAATAAATTGGAGCAATTTGTGAGGTATTCTTTTGTAACTAAGATTTTATTGTCACAATACACAGGCTTTGCATATGATATGTCATAGCATCGTTAATATATTCAAAAACTGCGTTGGATTTGCTAATGAAATACAGTAAGACAATTAATAATGTTTAAGGCAAAACCAAACAACAAAGCCCAAACAACAAAACTAATAAGAGAAAAACAGACAATGGCTAACGACGGAAACTATAAGAAAAGCAAAATCGGAAATCACGTGCTTAAGCCTGAAACAATGATGATGTCCTACGGTTATGATCCACAACTATCTGAAGGCTCTGTCAAACCGCCTGTCTTCTTGACTTCCACATTTGCTTACCAAACACCGGAGGAAGGTGAAGAGTTTTTTCACATTATGGCTGGCCGAAAGCCCGCACCAGAGGGTAACGTTGGTGGCCTCATCTACAGCCGCTTCAATCATCCCAACGTCGAAATAATCGAAGATCGGCTGTC